>JACRIC010000079.1 GCA_016235915.1 Candidatus Peregrinibacteria bacterium | reverse complement strand
GACTGCCGAGCCGACGGCTACTCCGACAGAGTCTCCTACAAAAATGCCTACATCAACTCCCACTCCGATTGCCACTGCCACGGCGACCGCTAGACCAACCCCTTCTATCGATCCAACTCCGGACGTATCATCCGATCCATCCAGAATATCTGAAACATCCGACGAAAAAACCGCGCCAGGTTGCGGCGGCGGTTGCAATGAAATGCCAAAGAACACTCCAGCAAACTCGGGAAATCCTCTTGGAGCCGCTCTTCCGCTACTCGTTGGATTGCCATGGGCATTGAAACGTCGTCAAAAACTACTCGTCGAAGAGCTTATTGCAAATGCCGACCTTGACCAAAGACAAGATGGCCATCGCTACGAAATTCCATGGTGAGAGTCATGACAACAGCAAATCTGATTTTTAACAAAAATTGACCAAATCTTGAACATTGTGAAAGAAAAAAGAGGCATCGCCATGCTGGAAATAGTGATTTCGCTCTTTATCAACGGTTATTATTTCCTCACTGCAAGGAAATCGCATAAACAAGAATAAATTGATCGCCATCAGCCTCGCGCGCGAAGGCGCTGAATTTGAGCGACGGCGGAGACACAGCAATTGATGACGAAAGTTTGACAACTCCAAATAGTTTATCAGATGCCCAGTTGGCATTATGGCAACCTGATTCAGAAAATCCCGATTATAAGCTGTATGTTGCGGATACTCATAAAGGAGAAAATAACACCGCCACAAATTTCTACCGTCAAATCCAGATCTCATATCCGGATAATACCACCCTCTCAGCCACCTCCACCGTCGTCTGGTTCGAAAAAGGCCAAAAAAAGAAGATAAAACGCGCCATTCTTCTGTTCAATTATGTGGAATAGTGAGATTCCTCGGCCACGCTCTCCCAAGACAAGTCACCGCGACCTTGAAAAAACCTCACTTCAGCCCCACAATCTTATATTGAAATTTCCCTCCCGGCGCCTTATACGACACCACATCCCCCACTTTTTTCTCCATAAGAACCTTTCCAATCGGCGAATCGTTGGAAACACGACGCGCCAGAGAATCCGCTTCCGTAGAACCCACCATGGTATACTCTTCCTCTTTATTGGAAGAAAGATCGCGAAGCCGCACAAGAGCTCCCAGCTGAACCACTCGCCCTTTTTGATGTTTAGCCTCAATAATTTGGGCATATTTGATTTTTTCCTCAAGTTCAAAAATGCGTCCTTCCATAAACGCTTGTTCGTTTTTTGCTTCCTCATATTCAGAATTCTCGGAAAGATCGCCATACGAAATAGCCTCTTTCAAACGCTCGGCGATCTCTTTTCGGCGAACATCTTTTAAATAATCCAGCTCTTCTCGAAGTTTCTTTAACCCGTCACGGGTCACAAGAACCGTTTTTTTATCATCCGTGGCAACTTTTTGATCCGTCACCACCAAATCATCGGAAGAGAGCATAAAAATAAATTAAAGAGTATTGGAAAAATACAATAAACTGAAACTCATGACCTTTCAAAATTCAAAGGTCATCTCTTATCGAATCTTCACACTCGTCGGATGTTCCTTCAACTTCTGCAAAACCTTCGCTTCTATCTGACGAATGCGCTCCCGCGTCACCCCAAACTCTTGCCCCACTTCCTCCAGCGTATGACCGATCCCATCATGCAAACCGAATCTCATTTCAATAATCTTCCTCTCTCTCGGCGACAAATATTGAAGCATGTCGCGGATATTTTCATTCACGATCTGACGATTCGTGGCTTCAACCGGAGACAGCGCATCATCATCTTCAATAAAATCGCCGAGCTTACTATCTTCCTCCGCTCCAACAGGCGCCTCCAGCGACACAATATCCTGCGAAATCTTCATGATATGCCGAACCTTTTTCACATCCAGATCCATCTCTGCCGCAATCTCATCCACCAGCGGCTCGCGACCAAGCTCCTGCATGAGACGTCTCTGTGTATGAGTGAGCTTGTTAATCGTCTCGACCATATGCACCGGAATGCGAATCGTTCTGGCCTGATCCGCAATAGCGCGAGTAATCGCCTGCCGGATCCACCAAGTCGCGTAGGTGGAAAATTTAAATCCGCGATTGGGATCAAATTTCTCCACCGCGCGAAAAAGCCCGATATTGCCTTCCTGAATAAGATCGAGAAATGACAGTCCGCGGCCAATATATTTTTTCGCGATGCTCACCACGAGACGCAAATTCGCTTCCGCGAGTTTCTTTTTCGCGGATTGATCGCCATGAGCAATGGCACGCGCCAGTTCCGCTTCTTCTTTCGCATTCAAAAGATCGACTCTTCCAATCTCACAAAGATACATGCGGATGCTGTCATTCGCCACATCTTTCAAATCAATTTCTTTTCTCGCTTTATTTTCATCAAATTCAAGAAGCGACTCGGACGTCCCATGCTTTTTCTCCCAAATAAGAGTGTCCTTCACATCAATAACTTCAATGCCAAGATCAAGAAAAAGCGTATAAATCTGATCAAGAAGCACGATATCCTCTTCAATTTTAGGAATGGCTTTCAAAAGCTCCTGCTGAGTCACAAAACCCTGCTCCTTTCCTTTTTTCACAAGATCGCGGACACCTTTCGGAAAATCAGAAAGTTTATCGTCCGTGGCGTGGGAAATGAATTTTCGAATTTTAGCCATAGGATGAAGTCTGTTATGGTGAGGCTCGGAAACCATGACAATAATAGTATCCAAGCGTCACCCTTCGAGAGCCTCAGGGTGACATTTCTTTCAGCAACTGATAATATTCCTCAAATTTCTCCTGCGTCTGCCCATCATCCACCGCTTCACGCAGAGACGAAACCATTTTTTTTCTCTTTTCGGCAAGAGATTTCTTCCGAATCCAGAGTGCAACTCGGCGCACTTCTTCTTCTCGCGCTTCAGGCTTCAATTCCGCATACTGCAACTCAACTTTCAAAGCGAGAACAGAAAGAATTTCTCGATAATTCTGTGGCAAAAGCGCTAAAAATCCATCTCTCTCAAAACGAGCCCCGTTATTATAATATTCAATAAACGATTTGTAAAGAGATTGATGGGAAGATGGAAAATGAGCCTCCGAAAGCATCTCTTTCACAATACCTATCAAAGCAGGATGTTCAAAAAGTAAACCAAAAAAATAATCATAAGGAGACGGAGTGGAAAAAACATTCGTAGATGATTCCGAGCGAGGAATTTCCGAAAAAACTTTTTTCCATTTTTTTTCTTTTGAAAATTCCGCAAGCGATTCGTACACAATATTCGGTTGTGTCCCAAGACGCGTGGCAAGCTCCTGAATCCGACGATCTTTTTCTGTAAGATTGGAAATCTTCGAAATGACCGGTAAAACCCGCGAAAGAACGCTCCGACGGCCTTCCTCAGTCTCGATATCCGCCTCAGAAAAAGCAGTCCGAAACACAAACTCGAGATACGGCTCAGGTTCCGCGAGCAATTTTTCCCAAGAAGAAACTCCTTCGGCTTTTATGAGATCTGCTGGATCTTTCGCCGTGGGAATCCGAAGTATTTTAATAATAAAATCCGCAGACTGCGCGATTTCAATTCCCCGTTCCGTCGCCATTTTTCCCGCAGAATCCGAATCAAAACAAAAAATCACCGTATCGGTAAATCGCTTGATTTCTTTCAACTGTTCGGAAGTCACCGCCGTGCCGCTCGAAGCAATCGCAGAAAGCGTTCCTGCCTGATGCAGAGCCAAAACATCCATATAGCCCTCCACAAAAACCGCCCGCTTTTCTTGTTTAATAATATCTTTTGCATGAAAAAGTCCGTAAATGGTTTTACTTTTGTGATAAATGGGAGTTTCCGGAGAATTGAGATATTTCGGTTCGTCATCGGGGGAAAGAGCGCGCCCTCCAAAAGCCACAATTCGTCCGCGAATATCATGCACAGGAAACATCAGCCGCCGAAAGAAAAAATCCCGATAATGCTCGGTGGTGGTATCGAGAGCGCGAATAAGACCCACCTCAGCCATTTCTTTATGGGTAAATCCTTTTGGCAACAAATGGGAAAGCAGAGCGTTTTTCGTGTCAGGAGCAAAACCGAGATGATATTTGGCAATGGTATCATCCGTCAAACCTCTTTGGAAAAGATATTCGAGAACTTTGGCCCCGCCTTCCGTACCCCGCAATGATTGAACAAAAAAATTACTCGCCTCATTCATGGCTTGATAGAGACGATCTTTCTCATCTTTCGACTTGTGTGACTCTCCCCGCCCTTGAAATTCCAAAGAAATTCCTGCTCGATCCGCCAGAATAGTGAACGCCTCTTTAAAATCTACGCGCTCCATTTCCTGTACAAATGTAAAAATATCGCCGCCCTTGTGACAGCCGAAACAGTACGCAATGCCTTTATCCGGACTCACGACAAAACTCGGCGTCTTCTCATTATGAAAGGGACACAGCGCCTTAAAATGACTCCCCGATTTTTTCAAAGAAACATAGCTTCCCACCACATCCTCAATGGACAAACGCCCCCGTATTTGTTCGACCGGATCAAGCATAAGATTCTGTAAAGGAAGCGCCCATACCATAACGAAAATTTATCGCTTTGTCATGCGTTTTTCCTGAAAAATCACCAACCCTCCGAGAACACTCATCAAAATAATCAGCGCAAAAAGCGCCTCTATTTTCTCAAAAGTCTCCAAAAAAAGAGCAATGCCACCGAAAATAACGCACAGAAGATAAATGATAAGGAGCGTCTGCCTCTCGGTAAATCCCGCTTGAAGAAATCGATGATGCAAATGCCGAAGATCACCTTTTAAAGGTGATTGACCCGAAAAAATCCGACGCAAAATGACCCAAAACGCGTCAAGAATTGGAAAACCAAGCACCAGAAATGCCGTTGCGATTTTTCCACCAGAAAAAATGCCCATGGTCGCGAGCATAAAGCCAAGAAACATACTTCCGGTGTCACCCATAAGAATTTTGGCCGGCGCAAATTCAAAAAGAAGAAAAGCAAAAGCTGAAACCGCCAAAATAAGACTGATGACCGCAAAAGCCGACTGATCGATGACATGAAAAGCGGGCTTGACGCTCAAAACAAAAAGAATAGTGAATCCAATGGCTGAAACGCCGCTCGCAAGGCCATTTAAACCATCGAGAAAGTTGAGAGTATTGGTAATGAGAACGACCCAAAAAACGGTAAAAATGGCTCCAAGAAGAGGAAGAGTCAACCCAAAAGGAAGGGATATTTGCGCCGTTTCAAGATTCAAAAAACCTCCGAATGGATTTCTGATTTCGGAAATCCCCACACCAAAAAGAAGAAGGAGCAAAGCTGAAAAAACCTGAACGCCAAGCCGAATCCACGGATTCACCTGCCGATAATCATCCCACAGACTCACCGCGACCATAAGAGCCGCCGCCAGAACGACGCCAAGGAGCCGCCGATCAAAATCCAAAAAAAGAAGCGCAGAAACGAGAAAAACCGCAAAAAGAATCAGCCCCCCATAATAAGGAATAGATTTTCGGGTCAAACCGTATTTTTCCGGACGGTCAAGAAGTCCGAACTTCGGAAAAAGCTTTATCGCCGCCAACGTGAGGATGCCGGTGAGCAGAAAAACGGTGAAAGCGATGAGAATGTAATAAAACGCCATAAACTCCCAATTTATTTCAAAATATTGGGACCGAGTTTTTTTGCTTCTGCCATAAAGAAATCTTGCCAATCCTTTTTGTTGAGTTTTTGAATCATACGAGGATAATCTTCCACCTCATGGGCTTTAATAAATTGTGTACCTAATTGAATGGGATCGATATGCCAGTCAAATTTGATCTTGGCTATTTTGATCAAACCATCAATGGCGAATTTCTCTTTTTGACAGATACAATAAAGATCAATGTAATCTCTCGCTTTGGAACGCTGGTAGATGGTAAAAAGTTTGTTTATGGCAATATCCAAAAGACTGTCGATTGAAAATCCAAATTTTTTTACACCCTTTTCCACTCTGAGAAAGGGATAATAAGTAAACTCCATTTTCAAAACTTCATCATCAAAATGGAGAAAAAAAAGATTCCTATTATAACTGTGTGCAAAGTCAATTTTTTTGATTGTAAATTTGTCTTTTATACTTTTCAAAAAAATAATGATCTGCATGGAATTCACTTCATCTTCGGAAAAAAAATCTAAATCTTCAGAATAACGATGAAAGAAGTAAAATCCTGCTAATGCTGTACCTCTACTCAAATAAAAATTTTCTATAAAAAAATTTTGTTTCCCAAACTCTTTCAGAAGTTTTATCTGGCGTTCAGTCAATACCTTTTTCATGTAAAATAAGCTGAATAAACTTCTTGCGATGCGGATCCAACTTGAGCTTATGAAAACTTTTTTTAAGTTCTTTTTTACTTAACTTTCCCCCATTGAGCCCAAAATTAATACTTTGCTACAAACTCCAGATTTTTTACTGCTCTGGTTTATTTTTCAGCGCTACCATATTGGTGTTCCAATTGTACATAATCTTCTTCTATTGTACATAAATTTTGCCGAAGAAGCCATATGATATGCCGTAATGTTCACAAATTTTTCATTGGCAACAAAAAATCACCTCCTGCATATCGCAGAATACTTACAAGCTCTCCATTATAAAAACCAGAAAAAATTTCATCGCTCTTCGCAAACAACGCCACCTTAACCTGAATCTTCTGTCCTTTCTGAATTGCTTGAAATTCATCAAGATCTAGATCGATTCGCGGCAAATGTTTCACCGCAACGCTCATGTCTATCATTTTGAGCTCACTGAGATTCTCACAAAGATCCCCGATCGGGAGCGGTCGCCCGAGGCGCCCTTCCCGTCGGGAATGACAGTCTGCCTGCAACCGAAACTCCCCCACCCTCATTCTCGTCAGTTCCGTCAAAATCGCCCCGCATCCCAATTTTTTTCCAATATCTCTCGCCAGCGATCGAATGTAGGTACCCGAAGAACACACCACCCGCATTCGAAGATGCGGAAATTCATACCGAATAACTCGTAATTCAAAAATCATCACGATTCGCGATTGCACAGAAACCGCCTTCCCTTTTCTCACCAAATCATAAGAGCGCTGACCTTTCACATGTATCGCTGAAAACGCTGGAGGAATCTGCTCTATCTCGCCGTAAAAATCAATCAGCGCCTTTTTCACATCAGCAAGGCTTATTTCCTCATAAAAGCCCGTTTCAGAAACCGCGCCCTCCGCATCATCCGTATCCGAAACCTTCCCAAACTCCATCACCGCCTCATATTCCTTTTCCAAACCGCTCATATATTCAAAAAGCCGCGTCGCCTTCCCGACCCCGATAACCAAAACCCCCGTTGCCATGGGGTCCAGCGTCCCGCAATGCCCAATCTTTTGCACTCCAAGAACTCTTCGCAACTTCGCAACAACATCAAACGACGTCCAGCCTTTCGGCTTATTGACAACGAAAAAACCGTCTAAAGCATGATTACAATACAAAATCGAGGAAGTTATTTTTATGTATGAGCGTATATGAAGAATTTTTATAGGCTTCAAGCCATGTTTTTGGTTCTTTTTTACGTGATGTATTGAAAGTAAATTCAAAACCGTACAATTTCCCTTCTCTTTCTTCAAGATAATCTAATTCAGCGCCGGTGTACGTCCTCCAAAAATATTTTGATGCGTCTTTATTTTTATAATTGAGGCACTTTATTCTTTCCAAGACAAGAAAATTTTCAAAAAGTTTACCGACATCGTCCCGATCCTTGAGTGGTTTAAGATTATCAATAACACTATTTCTTATACCTAAATCATAAAAGTATATTTTATCCATTTTGGAAACCTCTTTGCGCAAATTTCTACTAAATCCACCAAGCCTAAAAATAACAAATGCCTTTTCCAACAAATCAATATAATGAGATATTGCGTCTTTGCTCATACTCAACTGTTTTCCCAATTCCGTCAGTGAAACTTGAGAACCAATTTGAAATGCCAAAAGCTTTACCAAATCACGAATTTTATAAGAATGCTTAATGGTCGCTATTTCCAATACATCTTTATACAAATAAGCACGTTGCAGTTCTTCAAGATATTTTTTTTTCGCTTCATTATTTCCTAAACTGAATATTTCAGGATAGGATCCATAAATAAGCCTTTCTTCGAGTTGTTCTTGTAATTCAAAAATATTATAACGATTTGATAATTCAAGAAAAGAAATGGGATAGAGCGTATATGTCAATGCTCTCCCTGTTAATGGTTCATGGACTTTATTTGCTAAATCAAACGATGATGATCCTGTCGCAACTATTTTTAAACCCGGAAGATGATCGACCATTATTTTAAGATTGATACCAATATTGGGAATTCTTTGCGCCTCATCAATAAAGAGCACTTCATATCCTGAAACAAGTGATTTCAGCGTATGAAGATCTCTACTGGAAAGAACATCGACATATTTTATCTCATCAGCATTAATCACCAGTATTTTTTTGTGCATGGTTTCGAGCATATCGCGAACAAGAGTTGTTTTTCCCACTTGACGAGCACCATACAAAATAAGCACTTTTTGCGACTGTTGTAATGTAACGAGAAGTTCCTTGAAAAGAGCTCTCTGAATCTTCATATATTGGAATGATAAATTACGACACCTACTATTTTAGCACGAATTCGAACGATTGAAAATCTAAATTAACGCTATTTTAGATGATTATACAATCCCCCTCAATTCCCTCCTCACCACCTCCCGATCATCATGAGGCACCCGCCCTTGTTTCAACAAAATCACGGACTCGCACCCCTTACCGGTAATCAGCACCGTATCATCTTTTCGCGCCAGACGAAGAGCGCAACGAATCGCCGCCGCCCGATCAACAATTTTCCAGAGGCCATGCCCCTCTCGACGATCGACTCCATGGCATATCTGTTCAATAATTTCCAATTCATCTTCCTCATACGGATCATCATTCGTCACGATCATCAAATCCGCATAACTTGAAACAATCTTCCCCATTTTCGAACGTTTGGACTTGTCACGACCGCCGCCAGTTGCGCCAAAAACCACGATCAACCTCCTTGCCGTCAACTCTTTAAACATCCGACACGCCTCCTCCAAAGCATCCGGCGTATGGGCATAATCCACAATCACGGAAAAATCTTGTCCTTCATCAATACTCTCATATCGGCCTGGAAAGCCCCGCGCCGTATCAAGCGCTTGCACAATGGTCGCCAACGGAACTCCGCATCCCAAAGCGGCCGAAGCGGCCGCCAGAGCATTGTCCACATTAAATTTTCCCGGAAGTTTCAGATGAACTTTCGCGGTTTCATTCGGGATTTTCAAGGTAAAAGTCGAACCATCCGCCCGAAGCTCCAAATCTTTCGCCGTATAATTCGCCCGCTTACTCAAGCCATACGTCAATTTTCTATCCGCCAAAAAGCGATCAAAATATTCAAATTCTTTTGAATCCCGATTCAAAATCGAAATTTTTGGAATGTCATTTTTTCGGCGCGCCGATTGGAGATTGGAAAAAAGCTGTCCTTTCGCCTCCACATAACGCCGATAACTCCCATGATACTCGATGTGATCACTGGTAATATTCGTCAAAACCGCCATATCCACATTGATTCCCCAAAGCCGCGACTGGGTCATGGAGTGAGAAGTAGCCTCGAGAATGGCATAGCGACATTTGGCGCGAACCATATTAGAAAGAAGCCGCTGGAGGAAAAAAGGCCCGAGAGTTGTCTGTTTCGTGACATTGTGCCACTTGCTCTGCCCAATTTGAAAAAAAATAGAAGAAGAAATCCCCACTTTGGCGCCGGATTTTTCGAGAATATGAGCGAGGAGGTTCACGGTGGTGGTCTTGCCATTTGTCCCAGTCACCGCGATGACATGGAGTTTCTCAGCCGGAAAAAGATAAAAAAACGCCGCAGACACTGCCATAATCCGATGGTAGAGAAGCCGAATCGGATGGGTATCGGGAATAAAACGGCGAAGAAAATTCAACATGGAACGTGTATGGTTCGTTCAAATTCGACATCAGCATTGTACCATAAAAGCACCTGCTTGGTGTCGACGGGATTCGAACCCGCATCTCCTGGGTGACGAGCCAAAGTGTTTTACCGTTAAACTACAACCCCTCCAAGCAGGCTGGATGGATATTACAGAAAAACCCTTTCAAAGGAAAGAGTTTCTGCAGTCACCCAGGAAAATTGTAATTTTACAACACCTTGACTATCTGTTCGTAGCATAGCAAACTCATTTAAAAAACGCAAGAGAATTTATGCCCTCTCTACACCACAAGACCCCGAACCGCGGCCACATCCTCCGCAATCTGTTGTTTCAGAGACTTCGCGTCCGAAAAAACTCTCACTTCGCGAATTTTTTGCAAAACCTCAATTTCAACTTTTTCTCCATAAAGATTTCCCTTAAAATCAAGGAGATGTACCTCGATCGACGGCTCTTTTTCGCCAAAAGTTTCTCTCGAACCGTAATGAAGCGCTCCCAAAAAAATTCCCAACGGAGTTTTCACTCGAGAAACATAAACGCCACAATCTAACCCAAAATCCTGTGGTACGGAAATATTGAGAGTGGGAAAACCCAAAGACCACCCTCTTTTTTTCCCGGGAACAACTTTTCCTGAAAACTTCAAGAAAAAACTTGACATATAACAAAAAAATAGTAAAATTGAAAAACCTTACTCAATAATAACGAAAAATATCCAATGGAACAACCACAAGGATGCGCGGAATCGGAACCACAATATAGGGAAATCGAACAATTCTTCGAAAGAATCTTGAACATTCTCAAAAATCTAAAACGCGAAACTGGTTATGACGCCCAGCTGGAACAAATTGCATACATAACCTATCAAGTACTAAAACCGTGTGATATTTTTTTCAAAATCGCCAGAATAGTCCTCGGAATATCCACAACACAACGGGGTGAAATAAAGACAGACAAAAAAGAGATTAAACAATGGATCGAAGCAATGGCTGAGTGTATAATCCGTACTCAAAACAACGCAACACCACAAGAAATTGACATTCCAAAACTCGTGCAAGATATCATTGCAACTTTAAAAGAAATTCATTTCCAAAACTGTTCGCAAGAAACCATGTTTATTACACCGAGAGATAAGCGTCCAAACATGACAAAAGAAGCCGAAGATTATGCAAAATTTGCGACAAAGATAGGCATGCAATACTACGATCGATTCAAAACAGGAGAACCCAAAGACTCTTAATTTTCCGTCGCCACCTTCGGCTCAATAAGTCCATAGGTGCCATCTTCCTTTTTATACACCACAGAAAAACGGCTGGTTTCTTTATTGAGAAAAAGAAAAAAATCATGACCAATGAGCTCCATGCGTTCAGCGGCCTCGATTTCGGTCATCGGCTGGATATGGGAATATTGTTTGCGTTTGGAAATTTGAGGCAGAGCTCCAAATGCATCCTCCGCGGTTGTTTCAGATTTTTGAAAGGAAACAGGAACTTCCTTATGACCGCGAATATCTTGCCGACTTTTCTTATCCCAGCCATTCCAACGACATTTATATCGCTCAATTTGCCGTCGGAGCTTCAAAATAGCGCGATCAATCACCTCCTCCACCGCTGTTCCCGCCACTTCCGCTCGAATCACGGCCTGCGGAATGGAAAGCGTCACTTCACATTTGACGCAATACCCCTGAGATTTCAATGTTCTCTGCTCAAATTCCACACGACAGAGACTCGATTCGTCTCCAATTCTTTCCGAATACTTGCGGAGATGATCGAGCTTCGTCTCAAGATACGCCTTTGCCTTATCGCTCAACTTCACATTTCCGTAGCGAACTTCGATGTGAAGTGGAGCCGCAGTTTTGGTACTCATGGAGAGAAAGGTTAAAAAATACTGTCATCCTGAGGGAGGGAGCCTGAGGCTATCGACCGAAGGATCTAGTGTGAATCAGAATGAAATCTTTCGCAGAGTTTACCCTGAGCCTGTCGAAGGGAAGGATACATTTTTCAGTGAGTCATGGTTCGACAGGCTCACCATGACAAACATTTTCGATACTTCTTTTATGCATACTTCAAACCAGCCACCAAATCATAAAGCACCGCCTCCGGATCTTTCGCTTTCGTAATACCCGACGCCAGAAGAACCCCTGAAGCACCCAGCTCCAAAGCCTTCGAAACATCCACCGCATTTTTCACACCCGCGCCAACCAGAACTTTTCCGACACCGATAAGCGAAACTGCCCCAGAAATCACCTCCGGCCTCGCGCTCGATACCGAAATATCCCCTCCGATCAGTTCCGGCGGCTCCACCGCAATCAAATCCGGACTGGCCTCCGCCGAAATCCGCGCCCCCTCTTCTGGCGTTTCAGCGCATACCACCACAAACAGCCCAGCCTCCTTTGCCCGCACAATATTCTCAAAAAGTCCCGCCCCAATCCGTCTCTCGGAATGATTGAGAAGTGTCCCAACCGCCCCTTCTGCCTTCGCCACTTCCGGAACAATATGCCCAGTCGTGGAACCATACCGCGCCGTATCCACATGCTGAACAAAAACAGGAATACTCACCGCACTCGCCACTCGATACACATCCAGCGCCGAAACGGCCACCGCGATATTTGCACCAGTCTCCTTCGCCACTTTTTAATGAAATTTCGCCAAAACCACGGCTTTTTCACCGATCTCGCTCTCGTACATCTTAAAATTCGTGATAATAATCGGCAGTTTCATGAACACGCATCACAAAGAACCATGTAAAAAATGCCATTTCGATAAGGAAAAAGCAAGGGCGAGAGGGAAAAACCGCATTTCCTCGGCTCATTTGCAGAAATAGTGAGCGATTGAGACTCATGTTTTGCAGAGAGCACCTCTATATTTTCGGTAAAGAACATCTGCCTGTGAAATTTTTTCTACAGATTCTTTGATAAGCGATATTCGCCATTCGTCTGGTTTCAGCGTTTCATTTTGTATCAAGTTATGGTGCGCAAATTCATGGTGGATTTTGCAAAGCGGGATAATGGAATCGTGAGTTTTGCTCTGACGGTAACGGTCGATGTGATGTAAAACCGCGAATGGCGTATTGCACTTCGGATAAGCGCACTTTCCGTATGTTTGAGCGATGACTTCGCGTTTTTTATCTGCCGGGATGTAGCGGCCGATAGTACTTCTTTTCTCCACCGTTAATTTCATTTTGTTGGTGTCACCGGTGACGTTTTTGTAACTCGCTGTTTCACGAGATGTGGTCGCTTCGTTGTGCAGTGCGACGGCAGTGATATTTTTTTGTGCGCCAATCATGGTATTTTTATGAAAAATTGTACGCTTCAATTTTCTCAAAAATTCTCATAACAAACAAGCGAAAAATGGCTTGCAAATGCTATTTCAACACATTTTCCTCGCAAAAATTATCACCCTCATTTTCGCCCTATTTTCAGCCACAAATTCATTTCGCTTTTCGTGCAAAAATGCGTGTCAAGTTGATTTTTTAAAATTTCACCGGTGACACTTTTTAAAACATTCAGCGGATTCGTGAAAACATACCACAAAAAAATTTGTAAAACTGATAAAAAAATGGTACAATGAGCAGATTAAATTTGCGACAAAAACACGTGAAAAATACACATCTCTCCTATATAAACGCTTCATTCTACCACTGGAATCAAGAAAATCGGATGATTTTTAAAGCAGGAGAAACCCCTACCGAAACGCCAAAAACAGAAACCGTCACCGGACAAGACATCATCAACGCGGCATCCGTAAAAAACGCAACCAAAAAATGGAAAACGGACTGGAAACTCGTGAATATTCTGCGAAAAGCAACAAACATCAATACATTCCGCACACAAGAATTCACACTTGACACCGTCTCAACTCACATCAAAAAACAAGAATTTCTTGAAAAACTCAAAAAAATCGCAGAAAAAAAAGAAAAAGTAAGAGAAAAAAGCGCAGATAAACGCGGAGAAATCGTTGGAGAAATAAGAAAAAAAGCCGAAAGGCAAGCGGCAGAAAAAGCGACCGTGGTGACCGCAATGCCAAATCTGAGAACAGGACAAATGGGAGTTTTAAGCTCCCAAACAGATATCGGACAAGCCGCAATAGATTCAGCCAAAATCAGTGCCGCTGAACCACGCGTCGAAGAATTTACCAAAGCAACAAGAACAGAAACCGTCTATGCTCCAAAAAACGAAACAGAAAATTTCGCCGAAGGACAAACTGCCATAGCCAAACTCCTCACCGACTTAAACGGAGCCGTAACACATCATTCCGAAGCGGTAGGAAAACTTTCACGATATCAATGGCTCACCGACCGCATCAAGCTCGATGAAAGCAACATCGCGACGCTTTTCGGCATACGAGTGAAAAGTGATGAAGGCATCATCGGACTTTTCAGAAGCGGAAACGACTCGGGAGAACTCGCCAAATTGATAGAAGAAAAATTTCCAAAAACACAAGATAAAACTGACTGGAAAAACTTCGCAAAAGAATTTGGGATATTTGCAGGAAAAAGCGGCATGGCCACCGCACTCGCCAACAGCATCAATTACCTCATCGAGGCAGGCAATCCGAATGTATTTTTCGCCATCGCAAAACTCGGTGAAATCGATACAGGAATCCAAAGCGGACACCTCTCAGACTCAATCAAGGAAACCGACCTCCTATTCCTCGGAGAATTCATGCGGCTGTCAAAAATTATCGAAAAACCAAAGAATCCAGAGGAAAAAACACAAGCGAAAACGGATTTACAAAAACTCGTCGCAGATGAAGCAGAAAGCAAAACAAACTACACACTCATCGCCGAAAACATCGCCCTCTCCTCACAAGCACTCGAAACTTCCAAAACAGACATCACCGCGGTACAGAAAAGCATCAACGAAACATTAGAGGACGG
>JACRIC010000078.1 GCA_016235915.1 Candidatus Peregrinibacteria bacterium | reverse complement strand
GACAGTGTTTTTGCCATGGATATTTCGGTTGTGAGAGATCTTTTAGCTGTCATTGGGCCTATTACGATCAACGGCGTGAAGTATGACCAAAATAATTTTGATATTTTGCTTTCATATATTATTGAATCAAAGCTCGATGGGCAGGAAGACCCAAAAACTATTCTTCGATCCTTTATTCCTGCGGTAAAGAAAAAACTCGCTGACGAAAATCCGACGGCTTTCTTTGAAATTCTCCTTCGGGCATTTGCCGAAAAACATCTTTCTCTTTATAGCAAAGATGCGGATATCCAAAAAATGTTTGATGATTTTGGGTTGAGTGGAACATTTGAAAAGAAAAGCCTCGATTTTTTGTCCGTGATTCATTCATCCATTGGCGGAAATAAAAGCGACCGATATATGCAACAATCTCTTTCTCATAAAACGGAAATCGAACGCGATGGCCAAGTGCTTGATCAGGTTACCATCAAACGGCGAAATACCTATTCCTCCGAAACTGAACAGGCAATTTTGAAAACATTGAAAGATGCGGGATTTGGAGAACTTTCGCCTCAAATTCTGGATATTCTGGGACGAGGAGTGAATACCGTCGGGACAAGAATTTATGTGCCGAAGGGGAGTGTGCTTCGGGAATATTCTGGGAGCAATTCCGTCACGACTCATGAGGATCCTGAGCTGAATCTTACCTATTTCTATACGACATTTTCGACCGCTGCGGGTGGCATTACGGAATTTTCGCTGACGTATGAAGTGCCGTTTACTTTTTCAGATGGAGCGATTGATGAATATTCGTTTCAAATGGAAAAACAGCCGGGAATGCCAAATTTTTCTTTTAAAAAAGAGCTTTTTGTTGATCCGGCGCTTACCGTATATCGAGTTTCGCCGAATTTTTCCGAATCGGGGACAGGTTCTTTTCTTTTTGAAGGAGAAGTTTCCGCGAATGCTGAGGTTTCGGCGCTTGTCGGAAGGAAATGATTTTGAAGTTTCTTATATTCGTCCAAAGCGCTTCTCCAGCTCATGAAAAGTCAGCCGAATCATCGTGGGACGGCCGTGAGGGCAGGTGTATTTTTGATCAAGAGATTCCATTGTGGCAATCAGCGCGTCCTGTTCCATGAGCGTCAATGGTTTTCCGAATTTTATCGCACCGCGACAGGCGATTGAGGCGGTCATTTTTTCCCGTTTTTCCTCAACAGTCCCGTATGTTCTTCCTGAAAGAATATCCCCCGCCATTCCTAAAAGAATCTCGCGAAAATCGCTGTCGCTTAAGAGCGCCGGCACTGCGGTTACCTGAAAAGTATTTCCTGTAAATTTTTCCATTTTAAATCCCAGATTGTTCAAAAAATCGCTTTCTGCCTCAAATAACTGATTTTCCCGAAAGCCGAGTTCCAGCGTCAAAGGCACGATGAGTGGCTGAGAAATCGGTTTTTTTTCGCTCTCTGCCTTCATGAGCGCGGAAAAAAGGCACCGCTCATGAGCCGCGTGCTGATCGATAATCACCAATCCTTCATCATCTTGAGCAATGATATAGGAATTTGCTATTTGGGTCATGGCTTTCATGCTGACTTTTTGAGAGATGGCGTTTTGGGTTTTGACAGCCGATTTCTGCTCGCTTGAAAATTCGCGAAATCCAGCGTTTTCGCCGCGGATAATATTTTTTGTAAATTCAAGCGCCATGGGAACGGTCTGCGGTTGGGCGTTCCAATTTTCTGGCGTCCGATGCGATCTTGGAAATATATTCGGCGCGAGCACATTGGTCTCGAGGCTCTGTTTCACTGATCGCAGAAATGCTCCATACAATTCGCTTTGATTTTGAAAACGAATTTCGGTTTTTCTCGGATGCACGTTGACATCAATGTATTGCGGTTCAATAGTGAGATACATGATAAAAAGCGGATATTTCCCGTGCGGCAAAAGGGTTTGGAATCCTTCTTTCACGGCATGAGACAGACTGTTGGATTGTATACTGCGCCCATTTATGAAAAAATACTGATTTTCGCGAGACGTGCGTGAAATTTCGGGTTTTCCGATGTATCCTTTTATTTGAAAATCTTTGCCTCCGTAAAAAATTGGCAAAAGATGCTCTTCCGTGTCGCGCCCGAGAATGGAGCGAATCCGATCGCGTGGCTCGACTGTTTTCGGCGCGTCAAAAATAGTTCGTCCATTATGAAAAAGGACAAAATGAATACTATGCGTTGAAAGAGCGGCTTCTGTGACCGTGGAAATAATGTGTCCGAGTTCCGTGGAATCCGATTTCAGATATTTTTTTCGAGCCGGAGTATTGAAAAAAAGATCATTCACGCTTATTGATGTGCCTTTTGGACAACCGTACGGCATGGGGGATGATATTTTTTCACCTTCGGCCGTGATGCGTGTTCCTGTTTCATCCTCGGCTCTTTTGGTTTCCAGCGTTACTTTTGAAACCGAGGCAATGCTGGAGAGCGCCTCGCCGCGGAAACCCAGTGTCACAATTTTTCCCAAATCCTCTTCGGTCTTTATTTTACTTGTGGCGTGTCTCGCAAATGCCAGCGCGCTATCTTCAGCCGACATTCCGTCTCCATCGTCAACGATTTTCATTTCAGTTTTTCCTGCATTTTTTATGTGGATTTCAATGCGAGTTCCGTGAGCATCGATAGCGTTTTCGATCAGTTCCTTTACGACCGATGCCGGCCGTTCCACTACTTCGCCTGCCGCGATTTGATTTATGAGATGTTCGGGGAGAAGTTTTATGAGGGACATGGGGAAAAAGTTATAAAGTTTGTCATTTTGTGAATACTGTCATCCTCGACCGAAAGGTCGCCTTTGGCGACCGATTCGGATCGGGGATCTCTATGCGGATAGAGTCCCCTTCAGCTCATCAAGTTTTTGCAAAGCCTCAAGTGGAGTGAGACGGTTTACGTCCATTTGCTTCAAAGTTTCCAGAGCAGGATGAGTTAAACCGCCACGATAGGATTGCTCCAGATTTGTATGAATGGCCAGAGGAGCTTCTGTGCGATTTTTAAACAAATCCATCTGTGCCTCGGACACCTTTCCTTTCAAAATCTGCTCCCTGATCCCCTGTTCCACGATTTTTTCCTCCAATTCATCCAAAATTTCCCGAGCTCTCATGGTCACATCTCGCGGTATTCCCGCCAATTTCGCCACCTCGATACCGTAACTTCGGTCAATCGCTCCTTTTTCAATTGTATACAGAAAAATAATGCCCTCCATGGTTTCTTTCACTGTTGCGCGGTAATTTTTTGCTCCAGATAATTTTTCCGCAACAGAAATAAGCTCATGATAGTGCGTCGCAAACAGCGTTTTTGCCCGAATCCGATCATGCAGATGTTCTGTCACCGCCCATGCAATGCTCACCCCATCATACGTCGATGTCCCGCGTCCAATTTCATCCAAAATGATCAGACTTTTTTCCGTAGCATTCTTCAAAATATTCGCAGTCTCCTGCATTTCCACCATAAACGTGCTCTGCCCCCTTTTGACATCATCACTCGCCCCAACTCGCGTAAAAATCCGATCGGTCAGCCCGATTTTCGCCTCCTTCGCCGGCACAAACGACCCGATGTGAGAGAGAAGCGTGATGATCGCCACCTGTCGGATATACACGCTTTTCCCCGCCATGTTCGGCCCAGTAATGAGCATAAATCGATTTTCATTTCCATCAAGAATGGTGTCATTGGGCACAAAACGCGTTGCGCGAGAAAATTTTTCCACCACCGGATGCCGCCCTTCTTTTATAATAATTTTCCCATCTTCGTGAATCTCCGGCCGACAAAAATTCCCTTTCAAAGCACTCTGCGCAAAACCCTGCAAGACATCCAGCGCGGCGATTTTTTGCGCATTTTCCTGAATTTCACTCATGTTTTCGAGAATTTTTCCACGAACCGTTTGAAAAAGTTCATATTCCAAGCGCAAAATCTTCTCTTCGGCTCCAAGAATTTTTTCCTCCAATTCTTTCAGCTCCGGCGTGATGAACCGTTCAGCATTGACCAACGTTTGTTTCCGAATGTAAGTCGCTGGAATTTTATCCGAATGCGTTTTGTAAATTTCAATATAATAGCCAAAAACTCTATTGAAACTGATTTTTAATGAATTGATGCCGGTACGCGCCGCTTCTCTTTGCTGAATTTCTTTTAAAATTTTCTCCACACCACGGGACACCGCCCTTAAAGAATCCAGCTCCACGTGAAAACCGTCGCGAATCATTCCGCCTTCGCGAATGGAAATCGGCGGATCATCCGAAATCGCCTGAGCAAGAAGTTCAACCGTTTCGCGGCAATCGGAAAGTTTTTTTCTCAGATAACAGAGAATTGGCGACTTCGCGGTTTCCAGAATGTTTTTCATATCGGGAATGAGTTTCAGAGAATTTCTGAGCGCTGAAATATCCCGCGCATTTCCCGTTCCAATCGATAAGCGGCTGAGTATCCGTTCGAGGTCGTGCATTTTTTTCAAAAATTCCGCCAGATCATCCTTCATTTTCTGATTTTCGTACAGTTCAGCCACGCCTTCGAGCCGATTTTCAATGGGATTTTTTTGAATAAGGGGAGATGCCAGCCATTTTCGGAGCAGACGGCCTCCCATCGGCGTTTCGGTTTTATCAATAATTTGCAGGAGAGATGAAAAAAGTTCGAGATTCCTCACCGTTGCTTCGTCTAAGAGCATATGATCTTCCCGCGAATACGCCGCCAGTTTTTGAATATGAGCCAAATCATTTTTCTGCGTTTCTAGAAGATATTGCAGAAGCGTTCCTGCGGCAGAGCGTCCAAAAGGGAGGCCTTCCACACCAAAACTTTCGAGATTTTTTGTACTTTCCTGCTTGGGTTCAAAAGGGAAAAAATAGGTGGAAGGAAATTCGTTTTTTAATTTTTTCATGAATTCGAGATCGAAAAATTCAGGACGCACAATGACTTCTTTTGGCGAAAATTTTTCAAATTCCGCGCAGAGGTTTTCCAAGCCTGAAATTTCCGCAACTTGAAATTCACCGGTCGTGATATCGGCAAAACTCAATCCAAAATAATTTTCTTTCACATACAGACAGAAAATGTAATTGTTTGCCTTTTTTTCCAAAATATCTTCACTGAGAGTCGTGCCCGGCGTAACCACGCGAATGACCTTTCTTTCCACGATTCCGGGAAGAGACGGATCCGACATCTGTTCGCAGATCGCGACTTTTTTTCCTGCCTTCGTGAGACGGGCAAGGTAACTTTCTGAGGCGTGATAAGGAATGCCGCACATGGGAGTCCGATGATCTCCTTTGTTTCTCGCAGTCAACACGATGTCAAGGATTTTCGAAGCTTCTACGGCATCGGATCCGAACATTTCATAAAAATCTCCGAGCCGAAAAAAAAGTATACAGTCGGGATACTCGGCCTTCATCTTCTGATACTGCGCCATCATGGGGGTGGGATTTTCAGTCATGTTTTTTTCGCTAAAGCCCACCAATTGTGGCATTTTTTTGCCACAAATTCAAAAGAAATGTGTTTTGAGTTGTTTTTGCTGTAAAATTTTGTAAAATTAGTCTACTATAGAAACGTCGGTGTAACCCTGAGATTCTTCAGTCGTTTCACTCCTTTAGAATGACCGTCGTGCGTTTTTTTAAAATTCTTTCTCTTTTCTCTTTCGCCGCGCTTTTTTCTGTTATCCTCTTTCAATTTTTAAATGTTTC
>JACRIC010000077.1 GCA_016235915.1 Candidatus Peregrinibacteria bacterium | reverse complement strand
TTTGAGGAGCGGATGGGGGATACGCCGCTTTCTCATTATATGGAGGAATTTTATGAGGAAATACAGCAACGGCATGTGGATTTGGAGATTTTCGAGGCGTCTGGAACGCTGATTCCTGAGAGGATTTCCAAATTGTCTTTGCGCGAATTTGATCCTGCAAAATTTCCCGCATCCCGCGGTGCTACGAATATATTTTTAGTCGGGCATGCGGTGTATTTTGCTTTGTATAAACATTCTCAAATTGGTCTGAAAATACAGCAATCCGAAATGAGTCAGATTTTCCATTTTTTGTTTGATTTTGTGGAGAGGAAGGCGGGAGGATGAGTTTATTTTATTCGTAGATGTCTCTGCGATGTCCGATTTTTACAATGATAAGAATAATGAGCGTTTTCGTGTCTCTTGGCGTTACTATAATTCGGTAATCGCCGACGCGGAAGCGATACCAATGATCGTGGTTTTGTATTTTTTTGGAAAAATAGAGGGGATTTTCAGTTTGTATAAAAAATTCCATTTTCTTTTTTATCCTCCATTGGATATTTTGTGGCAATTTTAAAAAATCCCCCTGACTTCCCGGAGTAAATTGCATGATACATCTTTTCATTTTTTATTCAGATTAGCTTTTTTCATCACTGTTTCCCATGGTATTCCTCCGTGTTTTTCCCAATCTTTTTCCGCTTCTTCTAATTCCTTGAAAAATTCTTCACGTGTTTGCAGTGGCTCGAGGATGACATTTTTTCCATCTATGCGTATCGTGACATATTTTATTTTGAGGCTGTCGCGATATTTTTTTGGAAGGGTGATTTGTCCGCGGTCAGAGATGGTGAGAATTTGAGGTTTCATACAATAAAAAAAACGGAATTACTGAAAATATGATAATCTGAAATTTCGTGAAAAGCAAATGTTTTTTCACACACGTTTTTTTATTTCAGAAATTTTTGGATTTTTTTGAGATATTCTGGATAGATTTTGAGGATTTTTTCGAAACTTTTGAGGGTTATGTCAGGATGAAGTTCAAGATAATCATGTGCGAGACGGTTTCAGAATACTGCTTTTCCTGCCAATTCATTTAATTAATTTTCTGAAAAAATATAGAGTTTTTTGAGATCAATGAAGCTTTCGTAATAACTTTTTGAGAGATGATAACAGTGGTTTTTTAGAATTTCCTGATTTATGGATATTGCGGATTCGATGATTTCCTCGGCCTTTTTTTCAGCGGCGAACAGGAGATATTCTTTTAAAAGTGATTTTTTTCGTTTTTCGAGTATATCTTTGAGTATTTTGAGGGTTTCTGTTATGAATGCGATTTTTTCCTGAATAATGAGATTTATCATTGATTTAGGCGGTTAATATTTGTAGGTTTTTTTCAATAACTGCGCCTTTTTGATCAAAAAACCGTTTAAAATCCATGAAATCAATGTACGCCTCCCAGCGCGTTTTTGAGAAAAATCCTTTTTTCTTTTCATATATTGGCATTCCTTTTATGAAAATTTCATAACGCAAGAGGAGGTTTGGCGTGTTTTTGATATTGATAAGGTCAATGTCTTCGCGCCGATATGCTTCCATGAGATCCGTAAACAGCCTATTTTCCTCTTCGGGCGGCATATATTGGTATCGAAAAAAAGCAAGGTCGAGATCGCTGTGTTTCGTTTTTTGCGTTGTCGTTTCAGATCCGAAAAGAATGAGCAGGTTGAGGCGATATTTTTTTGCGATTTTTTGGATATTTGGATTTTTCATGGTAAAAACAGTATCTCATAGGAGGAGATGTTTGCAAAATGATGCGTGTGGCGAGGTGAGATCCTTCGCAAGGCTCAGGATGACGAGATGGCACGTGCAATGACACCATTATTCTTCTTTTTTTTCATCTACCACTTCGCCTTCTACCACGTCTTCTTTTTTATTGTTGTCCTTTACCTTCACGCCGTCGTCAGTTTCTGTGTTTGGCGTGCCGGTTTTTTCTTGCGCGGCTTTGTAGAGTTCGGCGCCCACTTTTTGGATTTCGGAAGAAAGGTCTTCGCTCGCTTTTTTTATTTCGTCAATTGGGGCGTCTTTATTTTCCAGCACTTTTTTCAAAGCGTCGATTTTTTCTTGCACGGGATTTTTTATGGCGTCTGATACTTTGTCTCCGGTATCTTTCAGCGTTTTTTCGGATTGATAGACGAGCGTGTCGGCCGTATTTCGTATTTCGATGGCATCACGCTTCTTTTTATCTTCTTCCGCGAACTTTTCCGCGTCTTTCTGAAGTTTTTCCACTTCATCTTTGGAAAGTCCGGATGATCCCGTGATCGTGATGTGCTGTTCTTTTCCCATCGCTTTATCCTTTGCTTTGACGTTTAAAATGCCGTTGGCATCGATATCAAAAGTAACTTCGATTTGCGGCATGCCTCGAGGGGCTGGCGGGATTCCGTCCAGAACGAATTTTCCGAGAGATTTGTTGTCGGATGCCATTTCCCGTTCTCCTTGCACCACATGAACCTCGACGGATGTTTGGCTGTCTGCGGCCGTGGAAAAAACTTGTGATTTTGAAGTCGGGATTGTGGTATTTCGTGTAATGAGTTTCGTGGCAATGCCTCCGAGCGTTTCTATTCCGAGTGAAAGGGGCGTGACGTCGAGAAGAAGAATGTCTTTCACGTCGCCTTGGAGCACTCCACCTTGAATAGCCGCGCCGAGCGCCACGACTTCATCGGGATTGATGCCTTTGTGCGGCTCTCTTTTGAAAATTTCTTTTACTTTTTTTTGAACCATGGGAATCCGAGTGGAACCGCCGACAAGAATCACTTCGTCAATGTCTTTTGCCGTGAGCTTCGCGTCTGAGAGAGCTTTTTCGCAGGGCGCGACGCTTCGTTCCACAAGGTCGTTTATGAGATCTTCCAGCTTGGCGCGGGAGAGTTTCACATTCATGTGTTTCGGGCCGGAACTGTCCGCGGTGATAAACGGAAGATTGATGTCGGTTTCGACTTGGGAAGAAAGCTCGCACTTGGCTTTTTCGGCCGCTTCCTTCAGTCGTTGAAGCGCCATTTTGTCTTTGGAAAGGTCGATACCGTATTCTTTTTTAAATTCAGCAATGAGCCAGTCGGTCACCACTTCGTCGCAGTCGTCTCCGCCGAGCTGGGTGTCGCCATTCGTGGAAAGCACTTCGAAAACACCGCCTCCGAGTTCCAATATTGAAATGTCAAAAGTTCCGCCCCCGAAATCGTATACCGCGATTTTTTTCTCATGGTTGCTTTTATCGAGTCCGTAGGCGAGAGCGGCGGCTGTCGGTTCGTTGATGATGCGTTTCACGTCAAGACCCGCGATTTTTCCGGCGTCTTTTGTGGCTTGTCTTTGGGAATCGTTAAAATAGGCGGGCACGGTGATAATGGCTTCTGTTATCGTTCCTCCCAAGAAACTTTCCGCGTCTGCCTTGAGTTTTTGCAGAACCATGGCGGAAATTTCTGCCGGACGGTACATTTTTTTATCTATTTCTATTTCCATTTCGCCCTTTTTCCCTGCCACGGTTTTAAATGGCATGCGCTTGGCGATTTTTTCAACTTCTTTATATTGGCGACCGATGAAGCGTTTCGCCGAAAATATTGTTTTTTCTGGATTGGTTACCGCTTGTCTTTTTGCCGGGAGGCCTACGAGTCTTTCGTCGTCTTTGAAAGCTACGACTGATGGTGTGGTGCGTCCTCCATCGGCGTTTGGAATTATGGTCGGCTCCGAGCCTTCCATGAAAGCGACGCAGGAATTTGTGGTTCCGAGATCAATGCCGATAATTTTTGACATGGTTTTGAATGTTATGGATTAGCACTCGCTATTTTAGAGTGCTAAGTTTTTTAAGTCAAGAGAAATTCTATTACTGTCATTGCGAGGAGGTAGCCTCAGGCTACCGACGAAGCAATCTTTATGAATGGTCGTGTTATTCAGGGAGATTGCTTCGTCGCTCGCGGACTTGCTCCTCGCAATGACAGTCTCTCCGCTCGGGATACCATGTCATTCCGTCCCATCTCCCACTTTCACCTTCGCATGACGAAGCACTTTTCCTCCGAGCATATAGCCTTTTTCCAAAACCTCGATGACGATGTTTTTTGGTCCTTTTCCTGTGAGGAGCGCGTCGTGGAAATTCGGGTCAATGGGTTTTTCGAGCGCTGGCATTTCGGTTACTCCCTGATTTTCGAACATGTCTCGCAATTGTTTTTCAATCTGTTGCACGCCGGCAATCCATTCGTTTCCTTTGAGATTTTCCGGAATGTGAGCAAAAGCGCGGTCGAAATTATCGATAATTTGGAGAATTTCACGAAGAAGTTCGGATGCGGCAAATTCGATAAAGTTTTTTTTCTCTTCTTCGGTGCGTTTTTTGAAATTCGCGAGGTCGGCGAGGGCTCGTTTCAATGCCTCGGTCAACGATTGAATTTGCATTTTTGCATTTTCCAGTTCTTTTTCGATTTCTTCAGCGCTTTTTTGCGCTTTGACCGGTTGCGAATTTTTTTCTTCTTCGTCTTTTTGTATTTTTGAAATGGTATTGTCTGTCATGATGTTTGTATAGGAACCTCTGAATAATGTACCAACGACTGCAATTTTACCATTTTGGCTACGACTTCGTCACTCCTTCTTGACGTATCTTATCTGATACGCCTTCGTCGTCGTTCCTCGTCTCGCTCAAAATGGATAAAATTTCGTTACGATGTTACATTATTCAGAGGTTCCTAAAAGATGTTTTATTTCGGTAACTGCCGCGGTCGCGTAAGGATAGTCCATTCGTGTTGGTCCCATGATGCCGATAAACCCCGATCCTTCTTCCAATGTATATTTTGTGACTACGAGGCTACAGCTTTTTATTTGTTCAATGATATTTTCTTCTCCAATGAAAATTTTTGATTGATCGGTAATGTCGAGTTCGTTTAAAATATTGAGAAAACGATTGTCTTTTTCAAATACCTCAACGACTTGGCTTGCCTTGAGGGGATCTTCGCGGAATTCCGGTTGCTTCATCATTCGGGAAAGTCCGAGATAAAATGTGCGGCTTTGATCTGGAAATGTTGCAAAACTCACGTTTTCTACGGTTTCCGCGAGAAGCGCTACCGCATCGTATATTTTTTCTTTTATTTTTCGAATCGCGTATTTTTCTCGGAGCGTTTGAATATCGCGAATAACCTTTTTTCGTATTTTCTCGGTATCCATGAGCTTATTGACATACAGGCGGTATCCGAGATTGGTTGGGATTCGGCCGGCTGAAGTGTGCGGTTGATAGATGAGCCCTTCGTGTTCCAGACTTGCCATTTCATTTCGAATGGTGGCGGGACTGACTTCAAAACGGTAGCTTAAAAGAATGGTGTTTGATCCCACTGGCGTAGCGGTGTGAATGAAATGTTGAACAATAGCGAGAAAAATTTTTTGCTTACGGTCGTCCATGGACAGGGTTTGTTGAGATTTCGGTGAAAGTATAGCATGACTTTCTCAATCATTCACCCATCAAATCTCCATACAATTTTTCCGTATTTTCTGAAAGTTTTCCATACGCTTCGACAATGGCGCGAATTTTTTCCGTGGCGCGGTATTTTGTTCCGGAAATTTCCGTTTCAGTTGTTTTTTTAATGTCGATTCCGAGATCAATTAAATGGGAAAGAAAATTGGAGATTTTTGACGGGGTGAATTCTTCCGGACGTGCCAGAAATCCATCAAGCTCTTCAATCATTTTTTTTCCTTTGCCTCCGATACTTTCTGACAGATACGTGTCGTTTGCGAAAACGGATTCGGCATTTTCAAATTCATTGGCGATAAAATCGAGATACGGCAGAATATCTGTTTCGATTCGTCCCTTATAGTAGAATGTGAAGGTTTCAAAATCTTCTCCTGTTAATCCCAGAGTATTTTCAGCGTATATTTCTATTTGAGTCGGGAGGGTGATAAGCGCATTGGTATATTGTTTTTCCAAAATTGGTTCGTTGGTTTTCATGAGAAGCAGTCCAGACGCTCCCACGGTTGTAAAAGGACTGACGTATCCATGATAGAGCAGTTGCAGTGTCCCAAGAGTGGTGAATATTTGTGTGGCAAAAGAAACGTCATCGATGCTTTCTCCGGTTTTTGTTTCTATTTTTTGGATCCAGTCTGGCGTTATGGTGGAATATGCGCGGTTAAACGCTTCAACGGTCGCTATTTCATTTTCCAAAAACGTAATATTGTTGATTTCTGTAATGGTGTGTTTTGTTTCCATTTCAGAAATCAGTCTTTTTTTCAGGAAAAGAAGGTATCGGAGTGAAATTTTATTTGTCTCTATCGCATTGTCCCGGGCTGTTTCCCATGTAAGAGGATCGTTTTTTAGATTTTCCAAAATATTTCTGATTTTTTTTTGAGTGTTGGCGTTTTGGAGATAGCCGAAAGCGGTCGCCTTTGCCGTAATTTTGTGCACAGCGCCGATTCCTTGCCCTTTCCATTTTTTTTGAATGAGAAACATGGATTGGAAAGGGAAATTTTGAATGGTTTTTTCCGTAATTTTGAGCGTGTTATCGCGAACGTTGGTGAGAATTTCTGTGCGAAGTGGTGGAATTTCGGCAAAAAGAGCTGTTGGTGCGGCGAAAAGCGTGATGATGAAGAAAATACCTGTAAAAAAAGCGGTTGTTTTTTTTTGCATGACAGTTATTTGGTCGTTTCTGGTTACACGCGATTTTTTATGAAATCCGTTTCCCGATGTATTCACACAGATCGACCAGTCGCAGAGAGTAGCCCCATTCATTATCATACCAGCTTAAAACTTTTACGAAGGTGTTTTCGATCACCATGGTTGAGAGCGCGTCAACAATGGATGAATGATTGTTTTCCTTAAAATCTACGGAAACGAGAGGAAGGTCGCACACTTCGAGGATGCCTTTCATTCTTCCTTCTGCGGCTTTTCGGAGAGCGGTATTGATTTCTTCCGCGCTGGTTGATTTTTCCACTTCGCAAACAAAATCCACCACTGAAACGGTGGGAGTTGGCACTCTGATAGCCATTCCATTGAGCTTGCCTTTCAGTTCCGGAATGACGAGTCCAACGGCTTTTGCGGCGCCGGTGGTCGTGGGAATCATGGAAAGAGTGGCGGCGCGGGCTCGGCGAAGGTCTTTATGAGGATTATCATGCAGTTTTTGGTCGCCGGTATAGGCGTGGATGGTGGTCATGAGGCCTTTTTTGACAATGAAGTTGTCATGGAGGACTTTTGCGATTGGCGCGAGGCAGTTCGTGGTGCAGGAGGCATTGGAAATGACAAAATCGGTTTCCTGATTGAAGGTTTCTTCGTTTACGCCCATGACGATAGTTCGGTCAATATCTCCTTTTGCCGGTGCGGAAATCACGACTCGTTTCGCTCCGCATTTGAGATGTTTGGATACTTCTTCTTTTGAAAGGAATATGCCGGTGGATTCGATGACAATATCGATTTTCATGTCTTTCCATGGCAGTTTTTCAGGATCGCGTTCGCTTAAGCAAATAATTTCTCTGTCGTCGATGATGAGGCGATTTCCTTCGGCTTTGATCTCAGCTTGTCTTGTGCCGTATATGGAGTCATATTTGAGGAGATGAGCGGCGAGGGCGGGATTTGCGAGGTCGTTTAAGGCTACAATTTCGACATTATTATTGGTCATGCTTGCGCGGAGCATATTTCGACCGATTCGTCCGAAACCGTTTATGGCGATGCGGGTTTTCATGTTAATAAGTTTATAAAGTTATAAAGTTTGTAAAGTTGAAGGAAGGGGATTTTTTTGGTAGACGCACTTCGCTTCGCTTCGTGCGTGAAGTATACTGAAAGTCGTTTTGATGGTCTAGGGTGATTTTGGTATTTATGATTATTTATAAAATTCAATACAGGAAGCCGATTCCTGAGAAAATTCTTTGCAAGGCTGTGAGCGTGCTGAGAAAGGGCGGTGTTATAGCGCATCCGACCGATACCTGTTATGGATTTGCGGTGGATATTTTCAATGCAAAAGCGATCGCACGTTTGTATCGGTTGAAAAAAATGCTTGTCACAAAACCCGTTACGATTATGGCGGAGAGCTTTTCTGAGGCGCAGAGGTACGGCGAGTTTTCTCTTGTGTCAAAAAATCTGGCGAAAAAATATTGGCCGGGAGCTTTGACATTGATTGTGCCACGAAAAAAAACATTGCCCGCGTTTTTGAATCCAAATTCAGATACCATAGGCATTCGTGTTCCAGATTGTCCGGTTTCTTTGGCGCTGATGGTCGCATTCGGCGGACCGCTTTGCACTACCAGTGCGAATATCACGACTTTGCCCTCACCGTACGGCGTGTCTGATATGCTCGGGCAATTTCGGCAAGAGCGCGTACAGCCTGACCTTATTCTTGATGCAGGAACCATACCTTTTCAACCGCCTTCCACCATTGTGAAGGTGATGGAGGGGGGAGTGAAAGTGATGAGAGAAGGGGCGGTGAAGATTATTGCATGATATTGGCACGATATTCTTTTTCAGCTTGTCGGAGGTCTTTTTCTTTTGAGCTTGGGGTTATTCCTTGAAAAACATTCCATTCAAAATCAACATTCGTGTGGCCATTAAAAGGTGTTCTTACCGGATAAAAACATTTTTCATCTTCGGTGGAATAGGTCGTGAATATTCGAACGTCATTTTGAAAAACGTCACAAACTTGATCTGCTCGAGTCTTAAGAATAGCGAGAATTTTTGGAATTTCTTCCGAGCTTGGAGTGTGGTCAAATTCGACATTGATATGCACTACGGGTGGAAATGGTTGAGGATAATTTTGACGGACACCAGTGATTACTTTTTGTGTAACAGAAAGAGGTATGCTGATATCCATTTGTCCCGGTTTTACGAGTAAGGCATCGTTTCGTCCGAGGGTTTGGAAACCTTCTCCGTAACAGATTAGTTTTTCGCTGTGTCCTAAATACGTTTTTTTTTCTTTATCGAGCATTTTTGCAAGTCGCTGATTTTTATACAAGCCATATCCCATATTCCATGCCATCATATAGGTAAAGAATGGACGAAGCGCTTCTGGCATCATAGCACCAAGTTCTGTAAATTTTTTTCGGAAGGCCTTCAGTAGGGCAGGATTTAAAACTGTATTTTCGTTTTTGGGAAATTCCTTTGTCACAGCTTCGAGAAGAAATTTTTGGAGATGGAGAGAGGTGGAAATATCGTGAAAAAAAGGAAGAATATCGCCTTCCAAGAGATCTTTTACTTTTTTTGTTTCACTCTCTATTCCGAGACTTTGACCTGATTTTTCCAAAAATTCGGATGCGAAAATATCCATCGGTGTTTTCAAATTCAGAGCATCGATTATTTGAGCGGGATTGATCTCGGTACCTTGTTGGTTTAAAAAATAAAAGTGGTGCAAGAGATTGTCGGTATCGGTCATGCCATATATAGGGATTACACTTCCATCTGGAAAGCGTTTTTGTATGGCGATTGCTTGTTCTTTGACACAATTCAATGCTACATCGGATCTTTCGTGATGCGCCGCGCAACCGAGGTTGCCTGATGTTCCTGAAAAATGGCCCAGACTTATGGTAATGGCTGGAATTTGAAGTGCAAAATAGGATGTTTTTAGGGCCAATTCGTTGATTGTTTCCCAGAAATGGCCGTTTTGAGCGCCGGTAATGAATTGATTTCCATCACTTCTCCGAATTTTTGTTTTACGGGATATTGGAGGTAATCCTTTTGACCGAGTTCCATGTACGCGACCATCAACACATTTTGTTATAAAGAGATAGGGAAGGAGGGCGTTTATTGCTTCAATGATGTTTCTATCCCGTTCAAATTCCGTTGCAATTTCAACATTATGCCTTAAGTGATTGGTGCACAGTTGTTGGAGTTGATTGCTATTTTCGATGCGTGTATCGACGTGGGTATGTTCGGGGTGTGAAGAGGTATCATTTGTGGCAATTGGTTTACCTGATCCATCATCAGTATTTCGTAATACTTCCATAATTTTTAAAGGATTATAAATTTTATCCAGTGAATTTTAATGAGAATATCAGGAAATGCAAGCCGAATTTTTTTTAAGCAATCATTTCAATAATTTTCATCACCGATCCGAAGCCGAGCGTAATGAGCACTCCGGCGATGATAACGCCCAAGGAGACGAGATATGCGGCGCGCCAGTAAGGTATGCCGAAGATGAAAGCAATGAGCGCGCCAGTCCAGCCGCCGGTTCCGGGGAGGGGGATTCCCACAAAGGTCACGAGGAAGATGGCGCCGTAACGGTTGAATTTTTCCGAGTGTTTGGCGCGGGTTTTTTCAAAGAGTTTTTTGAAGAATTTTTCGAAAAATTTGGAGTGTTTTCGGAGGAAATTTGAAATGGGTTCGAGAAATCGGAGCAAAAAAAATACAATGACGATATTTCCTGCCGTGGCCAGAGCAAAGGCTTTCCATGCGGGCATTTTGAAAACTTCCATGGCCAAAGGAATGGAGCCGCGGAGTTCCGTGACGGGGAGCATGGCGCTTGCAAAGGTGATGAGTTCTGCGAAGAAGGGGAGGGAAGGCATGTGTTTTTCAGTGATTCGAAGGATACTATAGAAAAGTTTTGATTTCGGAACAATAGGAGATTGTTGGAAGAAAAAAATTGCTTCATTCCCTGCGATCGCTTTGTAATTCTGAATAAAAATATTGCACAATAAAATAAGTTTTTTGCGAGAGAATTTTATTTTTAAAAAGTAATGCTTGTTTTTGTTTTATTTATGCGAAAAATTTAATATTGAGAATTTAAAAATTGTTCATTTTTGTCTGCTTTTTGTGTGCAATGTATGAAATGTTGTTGACAATCCGCGTTGAAATCAATATTTTTGTGGTACGTTTTATTGAGTAAAAAAGTTATACACAATTTGTGCACAAGTTTTGAACGATTTTTCGACTCAGTGCCTGAAAAGTGTTATTAAGAAGAGTACAATGCACGTTCCTGTTTTATTGGAAAAGGCTGTGGAAATGTTGAATATTCGTGCGGGAAGCGTGGTGGTGGATGCCACCGTGGGGTTGGGCGGACATGCGCGAAAAATTCTCGAGAAAATTGGAGAAAAAGGAGTTTTGATTGCCCTTGATGCTGATATGAAGAATTTGGAAGTGGCGCGAGAATACCTTGAAAAATATTCAAAACAGATTCGGTTTTTTCAGGACAACTTTGAAAATTTGGAACAAAGAGTTCAGGAGGCGGGATACTCGAAAGTGTCTGCCATTCTTTTTGATCTCGGACTGTCATCGCCTCAGGTGGATGATTCTGAGCGAGGATTTTCGTTTCTTCGAGAGGGGCCTCTCGATATGCGATACGATCGGTCGAGTGGGTATTCCGCTTCTGATATCGTGAACAGATTCCATGAAAGAGATTTAGCAGATATTTTTTGGAAATATGGAGAAGAGCGTCATTCGCGAAGAATAGCGCGAGAAATAGTTTACAGAAGAAAAGAGAAACCGTTTGTTACCACGCTTGATCTTGCGGGATTCGTGAAGTATCTGGTTCGTTCACCTTTTCATATTCATCCCGCTACCCGAGTGTTTCAGGCTTTGCGGATTGCTGTGAATCGAGAACTTGAGACATTGGGAAGAGCGCTTGCGGTTGGGATTGATCTTTTGGCGCCGTCGGGAAGGATTGTGGTGATTTCGTACCATTCTCTTGAAGATCGGATCGTGAAAAATATGTTTCGAACGGAATCAAAAGATTGTATCTGTCCGCCGGAAATTCTGGAGTGTCAGTGCGGTCATAAGGCTGGACTTCGTATCATTACCAAAAAACCCATCATTCCTGACGAGCAGGAGATCTCGAGCAACCCCAGAAGTCGCAGTGCGAAAATGAGGGGGGCGGAGAAGGTGACAGAGTAGTATGCGCCGGGAGATTACTTCGTAGAGTTTTTATTCATTAAGATCCTTCGACTTCCTGATGCTGGTGCATCAGGAGTGCTCAGGATGACAGTAATATGGATCTTTCTTATTCACCATCATCGCGTTCACTCTATCGTCCCATTCGATCAAGAAGAATGAGTAGGCGGTCGATGTTTTCAGGTG
>JACRIC010000076.1 GCA_016235915.1 Candidatus Peregrinibacteria bacterium | reverse complement strand
GCCGCTTCGACCTTTGTTTCCCGAAGGCATGAAAAATGATGTCCAGATTTTGACACCCGTGCTGTCCGGCGACATGGAGGTGGATCCCGCGACCACAGCCATAAATGCGGCATCCGCGGCGCTTATGGTTTCCGGTATTCCTTTTCATGGGCCGGTGGGAGCGGTGAGAATAGGGTATGTGCAAGATTCGGAAGGAAAAGAGGTATTGGTCGTGAATCCGACGTATGAACAGGAAGAAAAAGGCCGTCTGAATCTCGTGGTGGCGGGAACTCTGGATGCCATCACCATGGTTGAGGCGGGCGCAAATGAAGTTTCAGAAGACATTATGATTGAGGCCATGGAGCTGGCGCAGAGACATATTAAAGAACTCTGCAAGTTGCAAATGGAGCTTCGGGACAAAGTGGCGCCGGTGACTAAAGAGTATGATGCTCGGCTTTTGTCTCCTGAGATACAAAAGGCAGTGTCCGAGCGCGTAACTGCTGAAATGCTGAATACCATTATCGGAAAAACAAAACGCGAAGTGAAAGAACGCCTTCATAAATTGGAAGAATCGGTGCTCGCGACCTTTGCCGAAGATATTTCTGCGGAAAAATGTACCGAAAAAGATATAAAAGAAACTCTGGGAGAACTTCTTGAAGAAAATATGCGCCGAAATATTCTTGAAAAAAATATGAGGATAGATGGAAGGGCGTTACATGAAATTCGTTCACTATCCTGTCAAGTGGGGATTTTGCCAAGACCGCATGGTTCCGCGCTTTTCCAGCGAGGGGAGACACAGGCTTTGACGATTACCACGCTCGGCGCTCCCGGAGCGGCTCAGCTTGTCGACACCATGGATCAGGACACGACCAAGCGATACATGCACTATTATAATTTCCCGCCGTATTCCGTGGGCGAGGTAAAACCGATGCGAGGAACATCTCGCCGTGAGGTCGGGCATGGAAATTTGGCGGAGCGCGCTCTTCTTCCCATGTTGCCCGAAAAGGAGGCATTTCCCTATACCATTCGTCTCGTTTCAGAGGTGCTATCCTGCAACGGTTCAAGTTCCATGGCTTCCATCTGCGGTTCTTCGCTTTCACTTATGGATGCTGGCGTGCCGATCAAGCGGCCGGTCGCGGGAATTGCCATGGGACTGATTACCGATCAGTCTTTTCAGGAAACGGGAAAAGGCATATACAAAATTTTGGCGGATATTCAAGGGTTGGAGGATTTTGCGGGAGACATGGATTTCAAAGTAGGTGGAACGGAGCAGGGCATTACCGCGCTTCAGATGGATATGAAAGTGAAAGGGATTTCATTGGAAATTATCCGTGAGGCGCTTACTGAAGCGAAAAAATCGCGATTGATGGTGCTGGAAAAGATGAAGGAAACGCTTGCCGAGTCGCGAAAAGAACTGTCAAAATACGCTCCGCTCATTATTTCCATTCGCATCAATCCGGATCAGATTCGCGAGGTGATTGGAAAGGGAGGCGAGACCATTCAGAAGATTACAGAGGAAAATGGGGTGGAGATTGACATTGAAGATGACGGACTGGTGATGATTACAGCTCCGAATCAGGAAAAAGGCCAAAAAGCGCTTCAGATTATCAAAAACATCACCTATGTTCCGAAAGTGGGGGAGGTTTTTGATGGGACGGTAACGAGAATTATGGAATTTGGGGCGTTTGTGGAATTTTTGCCGGGGAAAGAAGGGCTGGTGCATATTTCCAATATTGCGCCACAAAGAATTAACCGCGTAGAGGACGTGTTGAAAGTCGGTGATAAAGTTCGTGTAAAATTATTTCAAATAGATGATCAGAAGCGGAATAACCTGACGATAAAAGATGCGGACAATGATAATGTGACTCCGCCTTCTCCTGCGAGGATGCCGAGTCGAGGAGGTCGCCCGCCGTTTCGAAGATAAGAAGTCAAAATGTCGAGGAAGCCGCAATCACACATCCTGCAAATCTTGCAATACAGGTATGTTTACAATACAATAACGACCGTACTATTTGAACCCGCGGGTATCGTATAAAGGCTATTATATTGCCTTGCCAAGGCAGAGATACGGGTTCGATTCCCGTTACCCGCTTTTTCGCCCAAGGCTGTCAACAGAAAACTCAATAAACGGCAGACCTTCGATCATTTCCTGAATCTGTTGATCGTCAATGGCGCGAGAATAATAGATCTGCATCATCTCCATTTCCTTCTGCGTGCCAATAATCATCCAATTTTTTTGAATGTTCGCTTTCGAAATAGGTTTTCGGATCTCCTTTTGTTGAATATAACCAACAATTTCCCGAAGATTCAAAGGATATTTTTCCAGCAATAAAAATAAATCATAAAAATCACGGTACCGAGCACGATCGTTCATAGCCTGGATTTTTTCTGCCACAATTTCTTTCAGATTCATCACTCGTACTGTGCAATTTATCCCCCACACATTTTTATATGGGAGAATTTGTGGTGGAAGGAGTACATTTTGTAAAAAATCGATCTCTACCTTCAAGGAGTTTGGCTGAACCAAGGGACCGGTATATTGGAGTTTTTCTATCTTGATGGTAGCGCCAGAGAGATATTCCTTTTTGATACTCAAATAATCCGTGCCAATAAAAATATTTTTCACCTCCTCCAATGTTAATGACTTTTGATTGGACGAAAAATCCAAATCTTCTGAAAAACGACACTGATCTAAATAACAGTGATGAATGGCGGTGCCTCCTTTAAAAATGAGCGTATGTCCGAGAGAGGATTCAGCGATATGCTTCAGCGCGATCGCCAGAAAGTAATCCTTTTCGGCAATGGCCAAAGGATATTTGATGCTACGACGGTTCATGATTTCAAGCTGTTGGCGGGTGAGCATAAGCAAGGGAACCTCTGAAAAACGTAACTTCGTAACGAAACTTTACCATTTTGAGCGAAAAATGTGAAAAGCGACGAAGTCGTATCAGATAAGGATACGTCGAGGAGCATTTCACATTTTGGAGCCAAAATGGTAAAGTTGCAGTAGATGATACGTTTTTCAAAGGTTCCTATAATAATTTCAAAAAATGGGCTTTCATCCTTTTCACCTTCATCCCCATGAAAAAAATTTCAAAGCGTCCTTCCCTCAAAACTTCTCCGCGCGACGTGTTTTTGTATTTGTTGGCGATTATCACGCTCTATATCAGCATTTGGCGCTTTATCGCACTGATTTTTGAATATATCCATGCGTTTTTTCCTGACGAGGTGTCTTGGCATTTTACGCAGAGTTCCGAGGAAATTCGCGCATCCATGGCCGCATTGATCGTGGGTTTTCCGGTCTATCTCGGCATTACGTGGTTTTTGAGGAAAGACATCATCAGCCATCCTGAAAAACGCGAATTTTGGGCGCGAAAATGGTTGCTTCATTTGACGCTATTTTTCGCGGCGATCACCATCATCGTAGATTTGATAATTTTGGTAAATAATTTTTTAAACGGCGAATTGACGGTGCGATTTTTATTAAAAGTGCTGACCGTATTGATCGTGTCTGCAACGGTTTTTGGATATTATTTTTGGGATTTAAAGCGCGATACTTTGCCAACTTCCAAGCCGTCAAAAATGCTGGCGGGAATAATTTCTGCGGTTGTTTTTGGGTCGATTATAGCCGGATTTTTCATAATCGGTTCGCCGGCGACGCAGAGAAAAATGCGTTTTGACGAAATGCGCGTGAATGCGTTGCAGAGTGTGCAGTGGGAAATTATAAATTTCTGGCAAGGAAAAAGCCGTTTGCCCGATTCGCTTTCCGAATTGAAAAATGACATCAGCGGTTTTGTGCCGCCGACCGATCCGGAAACTCGAGTTTCCTATGAATATACCATAAAGGGCGCATTGGAATTTGAGCTGTGCGCAGATTTTAGTCTCTCGTCAATGAAAAATGACACGTCAGGAAACGCAGATTTTGCGCCAATGCCAACAATGATAAGCAAACCGATGGGAATGTACGGTCAAGAAAATTGGACGCATTCGTCGGGGAGACAGTGTTTCACTCGCATGATTGATCCGGATTTGTATAAGTTGGCGCAGTAAGGCTGAAAGGTCGAGACATCCATGGCTCACCATCCTAAAAATATCGGGAAACCGCTTGAGTAAAAGCAGAATGATAATTTTCAAGAACCACTGCTTCTGTCGGATCTTCTAAAAAACGGCTGATATCCTTCATGATTGCTTCAATTTTGACGGTTTCAATCTTTTTTTTCAAAGCATGAAAAACATCTTCGTTATCGTGAAAAGAGATGGATTGCCCAGCTTGTTGAAATGCCCGGTTCAAATAGCCGATATTGATCTTCTGTTTGCGGTTTAGATACCAGAGAAGATCATAAAAATCTCTGCCTTTTGTGTACTCGCGATTGAGCACGGCGCAAATTTTTCCAGCAAACAGGGTATCATCCGAATGCTTCAAAATTGGAAACATTTCATTGAATTTTGTCACAAAAAAACTTTCCATTTCATCGGAACTGACCGGTACGGGACGAGTATCGATTTTAAGTTTAACATGAATTTTTTGGCTTTTAAGAGGACTGAGACCAAATGTATGAAGGATTTTACTGACGCGAATAAAGGATTTCTGCACGACTTTTTCTTCGCTCACATGGACATCAACATCAAAATCGGTATTTTGCAAAAATGAAACAATAAGGTGCTGTAATTCCTGAAAAGAATAGTGAGGGATTTTTTTATCCATGGCAAAATCAAGATCTTCGGAATATCTTTTCAAGTCGTGACAGATTCGCAAACATGTCCCGCCCATAAAAGATAAACCGCCACCATATTTTGATTGATACATGGCTTTTAAAATGAGAACTTGGAGATATTCCCGAATGAGATTCAGAATGACTTGGTCAGTGGCGGCCTTTTTTTGTGCAGACTGAAGAAGTTTGGCGAGATTGTGCATAAGAATAAAAACTATTGAGTAAAGAAATTACTTTGGCGGATTCAAAGAGCTTGGCATAAGACAAAGTTTTTTTAAAATCAATATCCGTTGCATGGGCTTCAAGGCGGGAATGTTCCCAAAAAGAATCATTGGCTGAAAGTGTAGAACTATGAAGATAGAAATAGTCAACAAGAGCTTTTTCTTTTTCCGCCATCAATGTTTCAGAATGAAAACCGCAAAACGCCGATTTTTTAATCTTTTGATACAGAAATACTCCCATCGGAGTTGAAAAACGCCTCGTCGCTTTGGGAGTCACGAGCGTGTATTCAAAAACCGTTTCAGGCATAATGCCATAAAAATTTAATGCATATTCTAAACTGAAATAAGAGGGAGAATATAAATTTTGAGCGATCTCAGATGCAGGAGGTTGTGCATCGCTCAACATATACATTCCGCGTTTCAGCGATACTAGATCGCCGGATTTTTTCCATTGATGCAACTGAAGATTTAAAACATCAGGATGATCATGAAAACACACAATACGCGCCTCATTCGTCTGAAAAATATTTTTCCGCATTTTTTCCGAAATTCTTTTAGTTTCATTTAATTATAAATTTTTATAATCTACTGAATTATTATAATACTCAAATTTCATAAAAGCAACAATTTCTTCAGTTTGGCTACCGGCAATCCGATCACGTTGTCATAATCGCCGGAGATGGATTCGACCATTTTGCCGCCTTCACCTTCAATGGAAAAAGCGCCAGAAATATTCAAAGCATCTTTTTGATGGGCGAGGCGTTCTATCTCTCGCTCCGACATTTTTTTTATTTTCAAAAATGTAACGGCATAATCGGCGCGTTCGGCCATGATAGCGCCTTTTTCATCGGTGGTAATAACCGCGACTCCGCTATGAACCTTGATGGTTTTTCCGCTCATGTTCGCGAGAATGCGTTTCGCTTCCGAATGAGAAGATGGTTTGCCGATTTTTTCTTTTCCAACCGTGATAAAAGTATCCGCGCCAATGATCCTGCTGGAAGGAAATGAATAGTAGCAGGAGCGCGCTTTTTGCAAAGCCAAAAACACGGCGAGTCGTTTCGGCGTTTTGTAGGCATTCATATCCTCCACATAATGACTGGCATGACATTCAAAGGGTATGCCCAGTTTTTCTAACAATTTTTTGCGCGCCGGCGAACGAGAAGCGAGAATAATTCGGGATGGAGTCATTGATGTGAGAGGTGGATTCCTGCTAATCGACCAGTAGCCCATGCAGACTGCAAATTAAAACCTCCGGTAAAACCATCGATATCGAGAATTTCACCAGCAAAATACAAATTTGGGCAAATTTTTGATTGCAGAGTTTGCGAATCGACTTCGGAAAGGTCAATGCCTCCCGCGGTCACAAATTCTTCTCCAGACGCTCTGCCAACAACATGCACTGGCACATGTTTCAGCCACTGCGTTATTTTTGAAAAATCCGACTTACTGATTTCATTCCCATGTTTTTTTTCGATATGAAGTTCACGGCACACAATTTCCGCGAGTGACTTTGGAATCATCATATCCAAAATATTGACGAAGATTTTTTTGGGATGTGCCGAGATGAGCTGGTGTATTTCAGCCGATAATTGATCAAAATTCAAATCCGTCATGAGATCGATGAACAATGGCGCGGGATGGTTTTGATCAAAAATTTCATAGGCGGACAAGGAAGAAAGCGAAAAAACAGCCGGTCCCGTTATGCCGGTATGGGTAAAGAGAAACGGCCCGGAGAATGTAAATTTTTTACTGCCATGAAGAGTCAGCGTGGCTTTGGGAAACGAAACGCCGGCAACGCGTTGGATCCATGTTTCTTTAAAAATAAAGGCATTCAGACTGGGCGCGAGCGGAGTAATGGTAT
>JACRIC010000010.1 GCA_016235915.1 Candidatus Peregrinibacteria bacterium | reverse complement strand
GGTAGGATATTTCGGTTACGATTTGGTGCGTTTTTTTGAAAGCGAGATAAAAATTCCTGAAGAGTGCACATCGCTTCATTATCCTGAGGCAATTTTTATCATTCCCAGAATTGTAGTGGTTTTCGATCATTTTGGAGGCAAAGTTGAAATCATCATTCGCGATCGTCCTGAAAAATCGGAGAAGATCTATCAGACAGTTCTTGAAAAATTGAAAAAAACGAAAAGAAGAGATCGTTCAATGTCTGTAGCATTGATAAAAGAGAAAAAAATAAAAAATTTTAGTTATCAGACATTCGTAAAAAAAGCCAAAGAAGCTATCTGCGCAGGAGAAGTCGTGCAAGTAGTACTGAGCCAAGAAAAAATCATAAAAACGACTAAAAAACCATTTGACCTCTATAGGAGTCTTCGCGTTCAAAATCCGTCTCCATACATGTTTTATCTGAAATATCCGCATTTTGCCGTCATTGGGGCATCTCCAGAAACACTCGTCAAAGTAAAAAATGGAAAAATCACTCTGCGGCCAATCGCGGGAACAAAACCTCGCGGGTTTTCAAATGTATTGCGACGTGATCCAAAAGAACGTGCCGAGCACATGATGCTCCTCGATCTCGGGAGAAATGATGTGGGAAAATGTGCCAAAATTGGATCGATAAAAGTGAAAAAGCCGATGCATATTGAAAAATATTCACACGTGATGCACATGGTGAGCGAAGTGAGCGGAATATTAAGGAAAGATAAAACTATTTTTGATGTATTTCAGACATGTTTTCCTGCAGGAACGCTGACAGGCGCGCCAAAAGTGAGAGCCATGCAACTTATCAGCTCTTTGGAAAAAAAACGCCGCGGTCTCTATGGCGGAGCAGTGGGCTATTTTGACATGAATGGCAATATGGATTTCGCCATTGCTATTCGTACCATGATTTATAAGAAAAAACAGGTTTCTATTCAGGCAGGAGCTGGAATTGTATACGACTCAATTCCAGAGAAAGAGGATATGGAATGTTTTCACAAGATGTCAGCATGCCTTGCGGTGGCAAAAACCGATTTATCGCGAGAAGAAGCGCGAACACTGGCTCGAATGTTGATTGATTCACGGATTTCCGATGAAAAGAAAAAAGTGCTCCTTCGCGCTTTGACGGAAAAAGGAGAAACGGAAGAAGAAATAGAAGGGTTTGCGGAAGAGTTGAGAGAAAGAATGATAGAAGTGCCCAATGTAAAAAATGCGATTGATACTTGTGGAACGGGCGGTTCAGGACTTTCGCGGTTTAATGTCTCCACTCTGTCCGCTTTTATATTGGCCGCTGGAGGGGTTTCGGTGGCAAAACATGGAGGAAAAGCGGCATCTGGCCGATGTGGAAGTTTTGATCTTTTAGAAAATCTTGGCATACGAATTACACTTTCGCCAAAGGAAATCCAAGCATGTTTTGATCGCTTCAGACTGTCTTTTCTTTTCGCGCCGCTTTTTCATCCTGCTATGAAGGCTGTAAAAAGTGTCCGCGCATCACTCGGATGTCGCACCATTTTTAATTTTCTTGGACCGCTCTTGAATCCCGCTCGAGTAAAACGTCAAGTTCTGGGAATAAGCTCTCGGAATCACCTTCCTGTATTGGCGAATATTTTATCCCGCATGGGAACTGAACACGCCATGCTTCTCCACGGAAAAAATAATTTGGATGAGATCACGATGACGGGAAAAACGTATGTATATGAGGTAAAAAAAGAAAAAATTCAACATTTTTATATGTCTCCTGAAAATTTCGGACTCAAAACTCTTCATGATTTTCGAGAAATTGGAGGCGGAAACATCAATGAAAATTCCCGTCTTTTTTTGCAGATATTGCAAGGTGAAAAGAAAGGAGCACTCCGAGATCTTGTTCTGGCCAATGCGTCTGCAGGCTTTTTTATTGCGCCCGAAAATGCGTCCAAATCATGGAAAGACGGGTACGAACGCGCCAAAGAAGTTCTTGAAAGTGGGAGAGCCTATCAACTTTTTCAGAGTTATCGTCAATTTACTCAAAATATATGAATTTTCTCAAAAAAGTCACACGAAAATATATGGAAAGGAAAGCGGAGGGCATATCGCACGCACGTTTTTGTACGTTTAAAATCGAAATAAATGGTCCCAAAAGAGATTTTTACGCCATCATACAAGGAAAGGAAACGCTCTCGCTCATTGCGGAAATAAAAAGAGCCTCACCATCAAAAGGACGATTCCCAATACAATATTCACCGTCCGAACTTGCAAAAATCTACGAACAAAACGGCGCGCATGCCATTTCGGTCGTGACGGAAGAGCGTTTTTTTTGCGGCACCCTTCCGATGCTCAAAGAGGTCAGGAACTCGACGTCTCTTCCTGTTTTGCGAAAAGATTTTCTTCTCACGCCGCACGATCTGTATGAATCAAAATTTTTCAATGCCGATGCCGTTCTCATCATTGCAAAATTATTTTCTCCGAAAAAATTAAAAGAAATAGTGAAAACGGCGCGAGAAATGCATCTTCAGCCGCTTATTGAAATACACGATCGAGAAGACTTGAACAACGCTTTACCACTCAATCCCCGAGCCATCGGCATAAACGCCCGCGACCTTCGGACGCTGATTTTGAGAAAAGAGCGGATTTTTGAACTCCTGCCTTTTATTCCAAAAGATACGATTATTGTGGCGGAAAGCGGCATTCAGTCATCTGAGGACATGAAACGGCTCCAAGGGCTGGTAGATGCGGTTTTAGTCGGAGAGGCGATTGTAACGGCGAAAAGGCCTGATGAAGCGATACGCGGACTGCTTTCGGTAAACGGTATTTCGCGCTACGCGAAAAAGACGCAATGATAATCATCAATCTATGAACAGACATTTTGGAAAATTCGGCGGAATGTATGTGTCTGAACTTTTAGCGCCGATTTTGCTCGAAGTAGCTGACGAATTTGAAAAAACGATTCGCGATAAAAATTTTTTCATTGAATTGCGTCGGTTGCAAAAAGAATTTCTCGGCCGTCCGACACCGCTGTACTTCGCGCGGAGGCTTTCTGAAAAATATGGTTTCCGTATTTATCTCAAACGCGAAGACCTCGTGCACGGCGGCGCGCATAAGACAAATAATACGATTGGGCAGGGACTTTTAGCCAAGCGGATGAAAAAAAAAGAACTCATTGCGGAAACGGGAGCGGGGCAACATGGCGTGGCAGTGGCGATGACCGGAGCGCTTTTTGGAATGCCTGTAAAAATTTTCATGGGCGAAAAAGATATGGCGCGCCAAGCGCAAAATGTTGACAGGATGAAAATGTTTGGAGCAGAGGTGATTGGTGTTTCGGGCGGTTCGCAGAGCCTGAAAGAAGCGATAAACTCTGCATTGCGATATTGGGTGTCGTGTGTAGAAAAAACATATTATGTTTTCGGGACGGTCGCGGGACCTCATCCTTTTCCAAAAATGGTTCGTTTTTTTCAAGAAATTATTGGAAAAGAAACTCGGCGACAAATTTTCAAGGCAGAAGGCCGTCTACCAGATTATGTGTTTGCCTGCGTCGGAGGGGGAAGTAATGCGATCGGCATTTTTTCAGCATTTTTAAAAGATAAATCTGTCCGGCTTCTCGGGGCAGAGGCTGGAGGAAAAGGAGTGAAAAGCGATCTTCACGGAGCTACACTCAGCAAAGGAAGTATCGGTTGCCTTCACGGAGCCATGAGTTATGTGTTGCAAAATGAAGATGGGCAAATTTGTGAGGCTCATAGCATATCGGCTGGTCTGGATTATCCCGGAGTCGGGCCGGAACATGCGTTTTTGAAGGAAAACGGACGGGCAAAATATATTCCCGTGAATGATAATGAGGCCATAGCTTCTTTTTTGGAAGTAACGAAAACGGAAGGCATCATGCCGGCGCTGGAATCGTCTCATGCGCTGGCGCTCTTGCCAAAACTGCGAGCCAAAAAAGGAAGCATTATAGTGATCAATCTCTCTGGCCGCGGTGATAAGGATATTTCCGTGGTACGAAGCGCGATCAATGCACAGCAACCTTTTGCAACTTAAAAAATGTCTTTTCACACCATACCACCGTCCAATCGATACGCCGAACTCTTTGCGGGAGTGTCTCCGTCACGTCCCCCAAAAAAATTGGCCTTCTGTCCATTTGCCGTGATTGGCTTTCCGGATGAAAGACGTTCTCTGGTAACAGTAAAACAGTACATCCATCTTGGAGCGGACATGCTCGAGCTCGGATTTCCTTTTTCGGATCCGACCGCCGATGGTCCCGTATTGCAGACAGCGAATAAAAAAGCGCTCGCAGAAGGAATGACGGTGAAAAAAGCTTTTCAATTTATAAAATCCGTTCGAAAATATGTCGATAAAATTTCAAAAAAGCCAATCCCAATCGGAATTCTCGTGTATTTTAATCTGGTGTATCGATACGGAATAACAAAATTTTACCAAGAGGCAAGACGCGTCGGCGCAGACAGCGTTTTGATTGCTGATGTGCCGCTCGAAGAAAGTGGAAAGGCGGTACAAGCGGCAAAGAAAGCCGGTATTCATCTGATTTTTCTAGTGAGCGAGAGAACATCCGATAAAAGACTGAACGCTCTTCTGAAATTAGCATCAGGATTTCTCTATGTGGTGAGCACGCTGGGCATAACAGGCATTCGAGAAAATCTCCCAAAATCATTACCGCATCTTTTGAAAAAAATCCGTCGCCAAACAAACCTTCCGCTCATGGTGGGATTTGGAATTTCGAACCAAAACCAGATTCGAGCGTTGAAAAATACTTCAGCGAATGGCTTTATTGTTGGAAGCGCGCTTATTGGAGACGATACGAATAAGCTGATGACATCATTGCAACGCGCGGCAAGTCCGATGCGCATTGACAACATTAAGGAACCTCTGAAAAACGTAACTTTGTAACGAAATTTTATCATTTCGAGCGAAAAATGTGAAAAGCGACGAAGGCGTATTAGATAAGATACGTCGAGGAGCGTTTCACATTTTGGAGCCGAAATGGTAAAATTGCAGTCGATGATACGTTTTTCAGAGGTTCCTCAAGTGAAAAAGTAGTATGAAATTGGATTGTCAGGAAATGAATATGCGGCTTGTAGTC
>JACRIC010000075.1 GCA_016235915.1 Candidatus Peregrinibacteria bacterium | reverse complement strand
TATTTTTTGGGCAAAAGATTTGCCGCAAGCGTTTAAAAAATATGCATCGCAGACTGCCGTACGTTCCAGTTCGCTCCAATTTGAAAACGATGACCTCATGAGGCCGTACCACGGCGACGATTACGGAATTGCCTGTTGTGTGTCGGCCATGACCATCGGCAAGCAAATGCAGTTTTTCGGAGCGCGGTGTAATCTTCCGAAGCTTCTCCTTCTTGCCATCAATCAAGGGAAAAATGAAGAGACGGGACATCTCGTTGTCGAAGGGATGAAACCGCTCGTACATCGAAAAACGCTTGATTATACCGAAGTGTCCGGCCGTTTTTTTCATCTCATGGACTGGCTCGCGAAAAAATATGTCGAGACCATGAACGTCATTCACTTTTCGCATGACCATTTTCATTATGAAAATAGTCAGATGGCTCTGCACGATTCCGTCATTCATCATCTCATGGCTTTTGGCATTGCGGGAATCAGCATTGTAGCGGACAGTTTATCCGCGATAAAATATGCGAAAGTTTCCCCGGTATATGACCAACGCGGCATCGCGGTGGATTTTACGATCAAAGGAGAGTTTCCATGTTTTGGAAATGACGACGATCGGGTAGATTCTATGGCGGTGGAAGTTGCTCGTCGATTTATTATCGCATTGAAAAAATATCCCGCGTATAAAAATGCCGAACACACCCTATCGCTTCTGACCATCACCGCAAATGTGGTGTACGGAAAGCACACAGGTGCGACGCCCGATGGTAGAAAGGCTCACGAACCATTTGCCCCTGGCGCGAATCCCATGCACAATCGCGATAAACATGGAGCGCTGGCTTCTCTCAATTCCATTGCGAAGCTCCCATATAAATACTGCCGCGACGGCATTTCCAACACGTTTTCCATTACGCCGCAGACGCTTGGAAAAAGCGAAGACATCCGCACAGAAAATCTTGCGAATATGCTCGATGGCTATTTTGAAAAAGGTGGCCAACATATCAATGTGAATGTCATTGATCGCGAAGTGTTGGAAGATGCGATGAAAAAGCCGTGGAAATATCCGCAACTCACGATCCGCGTGTCAGGTTACGCCGTGAATTTCATAAAATTGACAAAGGAACAGCAGGAAGAAGTGATTTCAAGGACATTTCATAAGAAGTTTTACTAGCTCATGTCCCAAAAATTCTGCAAAACCTTCACCGCATTGGAAAAAAAGAAAATCGTGCCGGTTGAAAATTCTCTTGGCATGATTCATTCCATCGAAACCTTCGGCGCGTTGGACGGTCCGGGGCTTCGCGTGGTTGTGTTTTTTGAAGGATGTCCGCTTCGGTGCGTGTATTGCCACAACCGCGACATGCTGGATATGAAAAATTATATGACGATTAGTTCCGCGGATCTTTTGAAAATGGTAAAAAAATACACGCCGTATTTTGGCGATCGCGGAGGAGTGACGGTTTCCGGCGGCGATCCGGTTTTTCAGCCAAAATTTTTACGAGAATTTTTAAAACTCTGCAAAGAAAATGGAATCCACACGACGATTGACACTTCGCTTTTTACCAGCGAAAAAGTAATCGATGATATTGTGCCTTTCGCGGATCTTTTCATGGTGAGCTTGAAGCATTTTGACAGCGGGATTCATAAATGTCTCACGGGTGTTCCGAATGAATTGATTATAAAAAATATCCGATATTTGAATAAAAAATTATTGGAAAAATCGAATGGGTCGCGACTTTGGTTTCGCTATCTCATTCTCCCGGGTTACACCGACACGAGGTCGAATCTTTGCGCGTTGATTCAGTTTCTTCATGAGATGCATTTTGAAAAAATTGAACTTCTGCCGTATCACACTTTCGGCGTATATAAATGGAAAGAACTCGAAATTCCATATGTGCTGGAAGGAGTCAAGTCGCCATCCGAGCGAAGCGTAAGAAAAATTCGAAGCATGCTCAAAAAAGAAGGATTTTCATGTCATTGCGAGGAGCGAGTCTGACGAGCGACGAAGCAATCTCATTGCGCGCGCATTGAGATTGCTTCGCTTCGCTCGCAATGACAGAGCATTCAAAAAGCCCCGTCCATTATCGGCCCGGGGCTTTCTCATGAAAGAAAAAGTAATTTTTGAAGATTACCTTTTTTTCTTTTTTCCACCTTTCTTCTTCTTGGGAGCCATTGTGAGTGAGTTATAACCGACAAGGGGTCAGCGCCCATGACATCGGAAGATGCCATCGAATGAGTATTTTTAAAAAAATATTCACACGACGAAATCTTTTATGTACACAATTCATTCTCGTATATTTATAAAAAATTGCAATCAAGGGCTCAGATGAAGTATATTGACCGTACAGAAGCCAACTTGTATAAAAAAATTATGCGCACAAAAAACATTTTCATACTTTTGTCATCACTTTTTTTACTTATTTTCTCGATGATTGGATGTGAAAATCGTCAAAATAAAAAAAACGAATTGCAGATCGTGACGAGCATTCCGCCGCTTTTTTCGCTCACCGCGAATATCATTGAAGGAACTCCTGCACGCCTCACGAATCTCGTTCCCGGAAACGCGAGCGAGCACAGCTGGCAGATGACATCGAGCTCTGCGGCGAATGTGGAAAAAGCGGATCTCATCATCATAAACGGCGCAGGATTAGAAACATATTTAGAAGATTTTTTAAAAGATAAAAAAGAAAAAATGGTGGTCGCGAGCGAGGGAGTGAAATTGATAACCATAACCTCGGGTGGAGGTTCAGGAACGGACGATCGCGAGGAAAGAACCTCGGCCTCAGGAGATGGTGTGATACCGAATCCTCATATCTGGCTTGATCCCGCCAACGCGAAAATCATGGCGAAAAATATTTCCCAAGCGCTCGAAAAAAAAGATCCGACGCACGAAACGGTATATCAAAAAAACACGGAAAATCTCATCGCGAAACTCGACGAACTTTCGGCTGAAATACAAACTCGTCTTGACGCGCTTTCCATTGAGCCGTTCATGGAATTTCACGACGCGTATCCATATTTTGACCGCGCATTTGGACTCAAGCCCGCCGCAGTGATAGAGCTCACTCCCGGGGAGACGCCTTCGCCGAAATATCTTCAATATTTATTGAATCTCATGGAGGAAAAATCTGTGCGCGCCATTTTTACGGAGCCACAACTTTCACCAAAGATTCTCGATCTTTTTCGAGAAAGTTACGATTTTAAAGTCGATGAACTGGATCCCGTGGGGCAGGAACTTTCATCTGATGGATATTTTATAATGATGCGAAAAAATGCGGAGGCGTTTGAGCGTACGTTTAAGAAGACTTGAAATTTTCGCAAAGCGAAAATTTCTGGGCCCGGAAGGATTTGAACCTTCGACCAACCGGTTATGAGCCGGCTGCTCTAACCACTGAGCTACAGGCCCGAGTT
>JACRIC010000074.1 GCA_016235915.1 Candidatus Peregrinibacteria bacterium | reverse complement strand
ACGATGCAATCTTCAGGAATTCCAATACGCGGAGCTATTCCTTTTTACAACACCATGGACTTCGATTACACTCTCACTACTGCGAAACCCTTTGATGAAACGGTGCAGAGCGTCCAAGACGAAATCGTCAAGGCCGGTATGCGGGTTTTGTATATTCACGATGTGCAAAACAGTTTGGCTGAAAAAGGTTTTCACCGAGAACCGTTTAAAATTGTGGAATTTTGCAATGCGAAATATGCTTCCGAATTTTTGCAGGCGGACATTAAAATTGGGCTTTGCATGCCATGTAAAATCAATGTGTATGTGCAAGAGGGGCAGACGTATATTTCTGGTATGCGGCCGATAGTGCTTTCTCAGTTTTTTCCAAGTGCGGATTTGGGTGGAAAACCGGAAGAAATTGACACGATCATTCAATCCATCATCAATAACGCGCAATGATGTCGCGCGCAGTGAGATTGCTTCGCTTCGCTCGTAATGTTCTTAATGATAGGATATCTTAAAAAAACTTTTTTCATCAGTATCGGCATTTTTTTGTTTTCACTCCTTGTTTTTGGCAATTTGGAATCGCCGATCACAAGCGGTCGCGAGATTCATTCGTATGATATGGTTTTCCGAGCGGATCCCGGCGTCGAGACTGCTTTGAAAGATGCGGGTTTTACCATCCTTTCCCTGGCCAATAATCATACACCGAATTTTGGCGCGCAGGGACTTCGCGATACTTTTCAATATTTACGATCTGCCGAAATTCAGTATGTCGGCGCTGGGGAGAATGACACTGAGGCTTATGCGCCGGTTTTTGTTGAAAAAAATGGCATGACGTTTGCGTTTTTTGCGTATAACGATACGGATGTTGCTCCTGATGGTTATTCTGCGGCAGAAAATCATCATGGCACAGCTTTTATGAATATCGATCGCATGAAAAAAGCGGTTTCGAATGTTGATGCACAGGTTGATTTTGTGATTGTTTCCATGCATTCAGGAAAGGAATACGTTGCGGAGCCCAATATTTCACAAACCGAATTTGCCCATGCGGCTATTGATTCGGGCGCTGATCTTATCATTGGCCATCATCCTCATGTGGTGCAGACTGCCGAGAAGTATCAAGGAAAATATATTTTTTATAGCTTGGGAAATTTTGTTTTTGATCAAATGTGGTCGAATGAGACGCGGCTGGGGCTTGCGGTGAAATTTATTTTTCGGATAGGGGAGGGGATTTCCGACATTTCTTTTTTGCCGGTTTTGATTGAAGATTATGCCCGGCCGACGCTACTTTCAGGTGATGCGGCTTTGGCAGTTTTGAAAAGGTTGGGGTTTCCAGCATTTGAAAAACGATCGATGATGGTGTCTGTGAGAGACTGACCGTTATCCACGATATACCTCTTTTCTATGGCGAATTCTGTAGAGGAAAACATCCTTTCCAAGTATATCGTATCTTAAGCGATAATCGCCGATGCGTTGGCGAAAAATTCCAATATCCATATTATGGAGTTTTTTCGCATTGAGTAATGGATTCAGCCGCATTTTTTCAAGCGCAACCAACACTCTGCTTTGAGTGACTGAATCCAAGCATGCAAAATCTTTTTCAAAATTTTTTGATGTTTTGAGCTCGTATGTCATGAAATTTCTTTTTTTTCGCGCGCTTCTTTTTTTATGGTTTTTTGATGAATGCTATGGAGCGTGTCGAGCGTGCCAAATTTCCCTTTTTTCATTTCGTGCGCGTTTTTCTCTATGCCTTTTTGAAATTTGGTATCCTTGAGTTCCAGAAAATCTTCATAGTCGTCTATGGAAATCCAGACAATCTGCGGATCATTATTTTTTTCAATAATTACAGGCTTTCCATCTTTTACTTGCATCATGACGGTTCCGAATCGAAGTTTTGCCTTTGTAGCGGATAGAGTTGTGGGTGTCATGTTTTGATCGATTAAAATATTCTTTGATCGATCAAAGTATATCACGGATGGCTCTACGAGATCAAGCGAAAGTGTGCGAGATGTACTACTTTATCACCAAGCTCCGCAAAGACTCTTCAATCTTTTTCACGGTTTCATCCAGCGCGTCGGAAGCGGCAGAGCCAGTAACGATGTATCCTACTGCGTTTTTCACGCCGAAAATTTGAAAAAATTTTATGATTTCCTCTTCGGCTTTTTCTTTTCCTTCAAAATAAAACAGAATGGTGTCGACGTTTTGATCGCTGATGGCTATTTTTACATTTTCTCGGGAGAGTTCTTTGAAATTGAGCACGTTTTTTTCTTGGTTTCGGATTTCGGAAAGCGCGAAATTGGCTGACGAGACATCGGCAGGAACGGATTTTTTATAGACGTTGATATTTGCGGTGAATTTTTCATCTTTTACATTATCGCGAAAGGCCGCGATGGCACCTGCTGGAAATTCCTTGGTAAAAGTCGTAATGGTTTCCCATGTTTTTTTTTGGCTGTCGAGAGGAGGAGATATGGAAAATTCGTCGGCTTGGTAGGAATTTGCGGAGGCTGGCAGGGCTTTTTCATTCGGATCTTCGGCATTGGAATGAAAACAGCCGGCGCCGAGGAGTAAAAGCGGGAGGATGATGAGGAGTTTTTTCATGAGGAAGGTTATAAAGTTCGCTTTTTTCATCCTATCATTTTTTCGTTTTATTTGCATTTGCTTTTTTTTCGGTTTTTCATAAAGATGTCGGAGAGATTTCTGTTTCTCACATTTTTCCATGAAAATCGGTATTTTGTCTTTTATTTCGGCTGGAAAGCGCGCGGAGTATGAGGAAATTCGCCTCAAAAAAGAGGCGCAGGCTCTCGGTCACACCGCGCGTATTTTTCGAGCCAATACATGCCAACTGGTCTATGATCGGCATCATCCTTCGGTTTTATATGATGGCCAGCATTTTCCTCATTATGATGTTATGATTCCGCGCGTCCGGCTTTTGAAAGATATCGAGCTTCGAACCGCGGTGGTGAAACAGCTTCAGCTCATGAAAGTTCCGATGTTTAATCGTTACAGTTCTATCTGCCGCGCGAAAAATAAGCTCCGCACGCTTCAGATTCTCGATCATGAGGATATTCCAATTCCAAAGACGTTGGTGGTGCATGGTCCGGAATATGTGGATGATGCGGTGAAAAAGGTTGGGGGACTTCCCGTGATTTTGAAATCAACGGCAGGGTCGTATGGAGCGGGAGTGGTGATTGCGGAGAGTAAACGCGCGGTGCATTCGGCCTTGGATGCTTTGATCGCGAGTTCGTGGAATAATCTCATCCTTATTCAGGAATATGTGAAAGAAGCGCGGGGGAGCGATACGCGGGTGTTTGTGGTGAGCGGGAAGGTGATTGGGGCTATGCGGCGGCAGGCGAAGCGAGGAGAATTTCGGTCGAATATGGAGCTTGGAGGCGATGCGGTGGCTGTTTCCCCGTCTTCTGAAATGACGGATATTGCGCTTCAGGCAACGAAGGCTTTGAATTTGCAAGTTGCGGGCGTGGATATCATTCAAACGAAACGCGGACCGGCAGTGATGGAAGTGAACGCGAATCCGGGTTTTAAAGGTTTAGAAGAAGCCACGGGATTCAATATTGCCCGCGAGATTATTCAGTCTGCGGTGGTGTATGCGAAAAGGCAGAAGGCGAAGAGGGAAAAATAAATGCAGTCATTACAGTAAGTAACGAAAAAGACCTTCCTCTAAGTGTGGTATATGAACCACGACCGAAAGCCTTTTCCGTGCTTGTGATTACACATTTTATAAACGAATTGCAATAGATTTTTACCGTTTCGTGACAATCTTGTCGATAATTCCGTATGCCAGCGCTTCTTCCGCGCTCATGAATTTATCGCGATCGGTGTCCTTTTCGACTTGTGAGAGTTTCTGATTGCTGTGTTTCGCGATAATTTCATTGAGTCGCTTTTTTGTTTTCAGGATGTGTTCCGCGTGAATGTGAATGTCCGAAGCCTGACCTTCCACGCCGCCCATGGGCTGATGGATCATGATTTCCGCATTTGGCAGAGCAAATCGCTTGCCTTTTGCGCCGCCAGCGAGAAGTACCGCTCCCATGGAAGCCGCCATGCCGATACAAACCATTGAAACATCGCAACTGATATATTGCATGGTGTCGTAAATCGCAAGTCCTGCCGTCACATGGCCCCCAGGTGAGTGAATATACATGGTGATGTCTTTTTTCGGATTTTCATTTTCCAAAAAAAGAAGCTGGGCGATAATGCTGTTCGCCACCTGATCGTCGATGGCGGTTCCGAGAAAAATGAGTCGATCTTTGAGTAGCCGCGAATAAATATCGTACGCTCGTTCCCCGAGATTGGTTTTTTCAATAACGGTGGGAATAAGGAAGCTGGCGGTGGTTTGTTGATGTGCCATTTTTTTGTCAATAAGTTGATATTATTACAGAATATATTATACCATTTTTTTATGGAGCAGACGAAAGATATTCTTGATTTATCTCAACAACATGTTATAAATACTCTCTCTTATGACACCTGAAACTACTCAATTTGATTATGCGGAACATTTGCCGTCCAGTATTGCAAATGCACCCCTAATATTGTACGAAGGTGTTTTGTATGTCGGCTTTGACTCAAGAATAATACAAAATGTTTTACGGGGCCAAGGACAAGTTCTTCACTCTTTTTCTGATTTGAACTCTCTCGATGTTGGTTTAACAGATATTTTTTTGGCAAATCCTGGCGATCCGTACGATGTGAGATCAATGTTTGTAGCGAATCCAAGAGAAAAAGATACATTGGCACGAGGAAATATTCTTTCCACGGAATTGCGGAGAGTAATTTTTCCTGCAAAAACCAGTGACGAATCCCAAATTGCAACCAATCTTTTGACTCGGACGCAATGTCCTATTATTTGTGTGAATACTCAATGGCCGGAACAAGCGATTCAAGGTTGGTTAGAACGAGTGATGGAACATCGTCCACCCAGCCGTTTGGGAATTATTGGGTTTGGACGGATAGGTTTTGAAGCGGCAAAAACTATCCTCAGTTCTTCATATTTCGCTGAAAGAAGTGAAAGCTCTTTTCCAATAAGTCAGCTTGGCATTCTGAACCATTCACTCGATCCGTTGTTTCGAGCGAAAATGTTGGAATTGGAACATATTGCCACTGGTAACAGTACCCAATTAACCAAATTTGAAAATGAGGAAGATCTATTTCGCACATCAGACGTTGTATTATTTATTGTATCGGATGTCGTTCCTTCCTTGACCATACAAAAGCCAAAACAAACGGATGTCAGAATGGTACAATTTCCTTTTAATCTTGGAATTCTTCGACAATATTTGGAAATAGCAAAAAATTCACAATTTTCAGGACTTTTCGCTATTGTTAGCGACCCTCCTGATCATCTTGCAACTGCAGTGAATAATGAGATAGCACAAAAAATATCTGGCAATCCTTATTCAAGTGAAAGACTTGGCAATCATCAGCTTCCTGCTTTTTCTGGTCTTTTAAATTTTTCAAGAGCAGAATGGGTCATAAGAAATATGGGCGATGAGAATTTGAAGGATTCGTTCCGGAGAGAAGGTGATGTTTTTGGCCCCCATGGGCAAGGCTTAGTCGTGGCAAATGCCAGAGGAGATAATTTTGATCCGGATTTATCAAGAGTTGTTTCGCAGATGGCGAGTGTCGCGAATTATGCCGTGAGACAAGCGGGAAAATTGCCATACGATGCCCCTGGTGTAAATTTAGCGCTCGGTATCATTGATATACTCTGTGGCAAAGATGGACCGATTTCTTTGCATATTGGGAATGTTACATGTGGAGTTCGGGCAAAACTGCACGGGCTTTCATGTGCTTTTGAAGTGCATGCATTTGATAATGCTCATTCCATATTAGTTGAAAGGGTTCATGATGCGGCAAATTTAATACGGTCTACTACCGATGTGGCGTTAGGGCGAGATCCGGAAACCGTAATACCGATGAGACCATCGGCATTTTGGGCAAATCGAGTGATGACGGGCGAAACATTGCCAACGCGGATGTTTCCGACTTGTTCGGGGCGAGATATTACGAGCTTTCAAGCAGTCGTTGTCGAAAATCATCATTTCCCGCAAGAACAAGGTAAAATTTTCATACCAGCAGGGACATGTTCTACATTACAATGTTTTGTCGCACATGCCATGGATTATTTGGGTGCGCATTTTGAACTGCCTGAAACTGTTATATCAGGAAGTGGTGGAGAAGATTCTCGTCAAGGTGATTCTGTAACGGAAAAACTGTTATCGGAAAAAGCAGGAATTATTTACATTCAAAATATAAACCATATCCGAGATTTTGATTTAAAAAAATTTCAACAGAAATATCCTTTATTTTTACAAGTAGATATCGCTGTTGATAATCCACAGAATATAGATTTGATTGATTATTTGGTGAAACAAGGAGGTATATGCCTTGGATTTACTCCGAAAACGTTTTCATTATCACCGAAATTTCATTTTGGTTTTATTGGACAGAGAGTCAGCGTAGATCAAGAGATGGCGGAAATTCCACCATTTAGTACTATGACGGGATATCCTGCTACCATGAATCTTTTTTCTGATTGGCAATCTTCGTT
>JACRIC010000072.1 GCA_016235915.1 Candidatus Peregrinibacteria bacterium | reverse complement strand
GTCGCACGGCTCTTGAGCTGAATAAGGAGGCTCTTATCAAAGGCGTGAAGGTGGTGGGAGTGGAAGGATCGGATCTCAATCTTATTGTGACGCAAGAGTCGTTGTCGAGCGGGGTGGAGAAGTGAAATGTCATTGTGAGCACGTATTACGCACAGAGCTCTGCGGAGTTTGTGCTCGCAAATAGCACGCGCAATGAGATTGCTTCGCTCCCTGTGGTCGCTCGCAATGACACATGATATAATGTAAGATACTCGCATTTCTCACCATGTCCCAACCCTTTTCCGATCTTCTCGTCCGCGTTCGTGAATATCATCCCGACTTTTCTGAGGATCAGTTTCTCCGAGCTCACGATTTTCTGGTAAAAACTTTTGGAGAGCGTTGCAATGATTTGGGCGAAACATATATTTCTCACGCGTTGGCGCTTTTTGAGATGTTGCTTCCGTATCGTCTCGATGTGAATGCCTTGATGTCTGCTCTCCTTCATGACGTGCTTGATCAGGGATCTTTTTCGGTCAATGATCTTGAGCGTATTTTTGGAAATAATGTTGCCAATCTTGTCAATGATATGAGAAAATTGGATACTTTGAAAAATAAAGCTGTCCATCACGAATCCGAGTTGTTTCGCGCTCTGTTTTTTGCTATGGCAAAGGATCTTCGCGTGGTTTTGATGAAGCTGTTGGATATGCTTTTGTATATTCGAGAAGCGAAACGCGTTCCCGAGCGGAATTATCCTGAATTTTCCCGAGAAGTCATGGATGTGTTTGCGCCTATTGCCGGTCGTCTTGGCATGTATGATGTGAAGCGCGAATTGGAAGATTTCAGTTTTTGCGAACTTTTTCCAAAGGAATTTCAGGAAATCGAGGAACAATTGGATCGTTTTGGAGCGAGGCACGAGCAGTGGATTTTTCATGCTCAAAATACCTTGCTCACTCTTTTTTCACAAGAAGGGATCATTGCGGAAGTTTCCGGTCGAAAAAAGGGTCATTACAGCATGTACTCCAAATTGAAACGCAAAAATAAAACTTCCATTGAAGAAATTTTTGATGTGTTTGCCATGAGAGTTATTTTGTCCGATCAATATCAAGAAGAGCAGGAGTTTACGGGGCATTTGTATACGGCTCTTGGCCTTATTCACAGCCGTTTTGTGCCCTTGCATCGGCGATTTAAGGATTATGTCGCCATGCCGAAAGTGAATGGTTATCGGAGCCTTCATACCGCGGTTCTCGGTCTTGGCGGCGAGGTGTATGAACAGCCTACGGAAATTCAAATACGGAGTCGGTCCATGCATGAAAATGCGGAGCGGGGGATTGCCTCGCATTGGTTTTATAAAAGTTCGCCGTCGGTTCAATATAAAATTGACTGGATAGCTGGTTTGGCCGCCTTTCAGGAAGAATTGGAAAAAAATACTGCATTGATTCAAGAGATGAAAATCGATGTGTTTCGGGATAGAATTTTTGTTTTGACGCCTCACGGAGACGTGAAAGATCTTCCTCTTGGCGCTACTCCGGTGGATTTTGCGTACAGCGTGCATACGGATTTGGGGCATCGTGTGAGGTTGGCGAAGGTGAATGGCGCGATTGTTCCTCTGGATTTTGCGCTTTCCAATGGTGATGTGGTTGCCATTTTGACAAAAAAAGAAAGTCAGCCCAACCGTTATTGGCTTTCTTTTGTGAAAACTCTTCAGGCGAGAAATAAAATCACATCATGGTTTCGGCGGCAGGATATTGGTCGGAGTCTTCGCGAGGGTCGGGACATGTTGAATCAACAACTGGAAAAATTAGGAAAGCCTCTTCTTGATCAAGGAATGACTCTTTTGAAAGTATATGGAGAAAAAAAACAGTCTCTTCGTGAACGGGAATATATTTTGGAATGTATTGGCAATGGTTCTCTCACCACGAGTGCGGTTCTCAAAAAGATTTTTTCACAGGAAGATCTTTTAGCTTCGGAAATGGCGATGGCGATTCAAGAGAAAAAACCGCAGAAATCGATTTCGAGTGATGTGGCGGGAATTTTAGTGGATGGTCATTCCAATATGCCGAGGAGTATTGCTCTTTGCTGTCGTCCGACTCCCCGCGATCCGATTGTGGGGTACACGACGCGAGGTCGGGGCATTACCATTCATAAAAAAAATTGTCGGGTTTTGAACAATAGCGAAACCGATCGGTTGAAGAAAGTGTCGTGGGATGTGCCATCGGAACACATGACGTTTTTTGAGGTTCCGCTTTTGTTAAAAGTTACGGGACGCGTGGGACTTCTTCGCGATGCGGTGAGCGCTGTTTCCGATATGGGAATTATTATAAAAAATGTGGATGTTTTTGGGGTTTCTCCTGATAAAAGTTATCATTTTATCAAACTCGTGGTTCGATTGTCCGATTATGAAGAGCTTGACGCGCTGTTTCAGCGATTGCCTTTGTATGTGGAGGGGATTTTGGAGATCAAGAAGATGGTGGCGGAGTAGAGGTATTTTTCCGAAACCAACTCTTGCGACAGATGGCGTCTGAGTATGGAGTTCGTTTCGCGAAACAGGAGCTGTGTTTCTTGTGGCACATATTCGTATGAGTTCAGTTTCGCCAGTGGTGTATTTTGAAGGAGAGCAAAGAGTTTTTCTCTGTGCGATGCCGTTTCTCGGAAGTTTGGGAGGTTTCCCAGCAGTGTCAGAATTTTCAGAGTGAAGGCCGCGAGAATGAGGAGCGTGTTTGATTTCGGATCCGCCAGCATTTTTAACGTTGTTCCGAGGAGAATACATTTTTTTTCTGAAGGATTTTCTTCCGCGGTGAGTCGATCGGTTATTTCGGCGACGTATGAAGCGGCGCACAGCCTGAAAAAATCTTGCCGAAGAAATGGAAATGTCTCAAGCGCCGTACATTCGTTTATCAGCATGTTTCCCGAGGTGGTGGTGTATATTTGAAAACGGCACATATTAAAAAGTTCCGCGTGCATATTTCGGCGGCTGGTGATTTTTCGAGCGCCTTTCATGAATGCGGATATTTTCCCCGCTTCTTGCGTGAAAATGGTGAGAATTTTATCCTTTTCAAAAAGGACTTTTTGTTTGAGGATAATGCCGTGGATGGAGGTGGTTCTCATGATTTTTCATGAAAATATCGGTGGATGGCGATTTGACTGCTGAGAATGCCGATGCCCATGCTGATGACGGTTTCGAGAAGAAAAATTTTTCCCATGGCGGCGAGTGGCAAGGTATAATCGTTTTCAATGGATTGCAGTCCTATTCCCCCCAAGAAAATTTGAAAGAGAATGAGGCTTATTCCCACGGCGAGCAGTCCATACACCGCTCCTTCTATTACGAATGGAAGTCTGATGAAGGTATATTTCGCGCCAACGAGTTTCATGATGGCAATTTCATTTTTTCTTGAATGGAGGGTGAGGCTTATAGAATTTACGATTATCAAAATTCCGCCTATGAGAAACGCGCTAACGATGCCCCACATAATTTTTTTTGTGATTCCCGTGACGAGGATGAGTTTTTCCGCGATGGTTTTGTTTTCCGTGTTTTCTTCGATATTCGTAAACAGTGAACCTTCGGGAACGCTTTTCACAAACTCGAGGATTTTTTTGTGATCTTTCGGAGAGGCTGTCACGATTTGAATGTTTGCGGGAAGCGTGTTTTCTAGGCCGTATTTGGTGAAAGGATCTCCATTTTCTCCGTAACGCGTGACGAATCCTTTCAACGCATCTTCTTGCGAGGTATAAATCGCGCTTTTTATTTCAGGAAGTTCCGTGAGGTCGTTTATGAGGTTATTTATGGCGAGAAGGTCGGCGTCGTCATTGAGATAGAGAATAATATCCACTTTGCCGTTTAATTTTTCTATGACCGCGTCACCGAGCATGTTGATGGCGAGAATGATATTGAAGCTAAAAAGAATGAGCGCGATCACGGCGATGGTTGCGGCGCTGAGAAATTTATTCCTCCAGATGTTGGCACCAGCGAGTCGGATCACGCGGCGGGCAAAAATATAGTTACCGGCGTTTTGGAGCTTTTGAAGGTTGGTTTTGAGGATGTCGAGATGAGACATTGATTATTATTTATTTCTTTTTCATAATCGACGATTTGTAAATATCAGGTTTGTATGCGGTCAGGCGGTGAATTTCCGTATTGAGTTTAGCATCAATGAGGATTTTTTTCAGCCGCAGTGTGAAGACATGTTGATCGTATCCCAGTGCGATCACATCCGGTCGATATTTTTTTATTGCGGTATAATGGTCGTCGAGGTCTCCGAGTACGGCTTTATTGACATTGGGATTTTTTTCCACCGTTTTGAGCCGTTCGTTTTCCGTGTGGCGCGGGGGTTCGCTTTTTATTTTTTGAACGGTTTTGTCGCGAGATATGACCACTAGAAGAAAATCACCGAGCGTTTTAGCCTGTGCAAGAAAATTTTCATGTCCGGCGTGGAAATAATCAAATGTCCCAAATGCCATGATTTTTTTTTGTGGTGTCATGGCAGGTCGGAAATGAAAAGATTGATGTAAATGGCCGTTCCTATGATGCTGACGGTGATCAAAGAAAAGATGATGGTGAGGATGGTGCTGGGTTTTTCTGGCGTGGAAAGATGGAGTATGGCGCTTGAAAAGCCGTATCCGAGCGATGTGATCAGGAAAGGAATATCGAGGGTGCGATTTATGATGTAGGCTTGGATTGGAAAGTAATTTTTAACAAGGAAGAGACCGGAAAGTATGTGTGTGGTTCCGATGATTGCGAAAAAAATCAGAGAGACTTTTTGAATATTTTTGGTGGTTTCGATGGAGGTCATGATTTCATAGTAATTGACCTTCTGAAAAATACAATTTTGGCGACGAAAATGCAAAGTTTTGAGCTTGATCATGCTTGCTTTTTTGCATACTTCTTTTTACAGTGGTATTGGTTTCTAAAAGAGAGAAGTGAATGCGATGAGATTGCTTCGCTTAGTCGAAAAGAAGAGAAGACGCACTCCACTTCGCTCCGTGCGTGCTCGCAATGACATTTCTATGCCCATTACTCGCGATCAAATTCTCCATATTGCCAAACTCTCGAGGCTCGAAATGACTCCCGAAGAAATTGAGCGTTATACCGAACAGCTCGGGTCGATTCTCGAGTATATGGATATTTTACATGAAGTCGATACTTCGAAAGTCGAGCCGACATTTCAGGTGACGGGGTTGATGAATGTTTTTTCGGATGATACGGTTTCGCGAAAGAGTCCGCGCGAGGAACTTTTAGCTTGTTCACCGCTTCCAAAAGAGAAACAGCAGATAAAAGTGAAGGCGGTTTTTGAATAAGGTTCCTATGCATAATTTTTCCACATTTTCCATCCAACAGATTCATAAAGGGCTCAGCGCGAAACGATTTTCGTGCGTGGAGCTGGTCGAGGCGTATCTTCAGCGCGTTCATGAACTTGATTCAAAATTGAACGCGTTTATTACCGTTACGGCTGAAGATGCTCATGAAAAAGCGCGGGCAGTGGATGCAAAAATAGCGCGTGGCGAGCAAATCGGTCTTCTTGAGGGCGTTCCCATGTCGCTGAAAGATCTTTTTTGCACGAAAGGCGTGCAGACCACCGCGGGTTCAAAGATTCTGGAAGGTTTTGTTCCGCCATACGATGCCACTTCCGTTGCGAGGCTGAAGAGTGCGGGCGCGGTTCTTCTTGGGAAAAATACCGAAGATGAATTTGGGCATGGGGCATCCAGTGAAAATACGGGTTTTTCCGTGCCGCGCAATCCTTGGGACACTTCTCGTGTTGCCGGCGGTTCTTCCGGCGGTTCGGCGGTGGCGGTTACGACCGGTATGGCGGTTTTTGCGCTTGGGACTGATACTGGAGGGTCGGTGCGACAACCGGCGGCTCTGTGTGGCTGTGTTGGTTTGAAGCCGACGTACGGACGTATTTCACGATATGGCGTGATCGCGATGGCGTCATCATTGGATACTGTTGGGATTTTGGCGCGGTCGAGTCAGGATATTGCGGTGGTGCTTTCCACGATCGCTGGGAAGGATCCTTTGGATTCGACTCTGCCGGATGTGGCGGTTCCTGATTATCTCGCAGTTTTCAAAAAGAGCGTGCGTGGTATGAAGGTGGGAATTCCTGAGGAATATTTTGGGGAAGGATTGGAGGATGGAGTGAGAAAGCGTGTGGAAGAAGCCGTTCGGACGCTCGAATCTTTGGGGATGATTGTGAAGCAAGTCAGTCTTCCTCATACCAAGTACGGAGTTGCGGCGTATTATATTATTTGTCCTTCGGAGGTGAGTGCGAATATGGCGCGATATGATGGCATTAAATACGGACCGACGGCGAATGATGCGCGAGATCTTTCCGAAGTGTATTTCCGTTCTCGTTCTCGAGGATTTCACCCGGAAGTTCAGCGGCGCATCATGATTGGGACGTATGCGCTTTCGACGGGGTATTACGATGCGTATTATTTGAAAGCTCAAAAAATTCGGACGTTGGTGAAGCAAGATTTTGAAGAAGCTTTTGGCGAAGTTGATGTGCTGGCGGCTCCTGTTTCGCCGACCGTCGCATTTCAGCTAGGTGAAAAAAGTCAGGATCCTTTAGCAATGTACATGAGCGATGTTTTTACCATTCCTGCGAGTCTTGCGGGGATGCCTGCTGTTTCCGTTCCTTGCGGTATGAGCGATGGACTTCCTGTCGGTCTTCAGATTATTGGTCCGCAGTTTGGTGAAGAGAGGATTTTGACAGTTGCGAATGCGTTTGAAAATTTCTGGAAAACTCCCACGCCATCTTGAAAATCGCGCGCTGAGTATTGGCGATTTCTGAGCTTTCGATAATCATGCCAATCAGCTCATCTTTAAATGAAACAATCGCCACCTTGTCGTCGTAAATATTGATTTCGTTGCTGAAATTACATTCTTTCGCTGACACGCGTCGTATTTCCCGAAAATATTTTTTGTCTTCTTGTTGTACTTTGATACCGTATTCGTCGAGTGGCGCGATGCCGCGAAGGTGGATTTTTTTCTTCACACGTTTTTGAACGTAGGCTGTGTCATAATCCGGCCAATTTTGGCGCACTTCCTGCTATGGCTGAAACGGTACTCGGTCCCAAGTGGAGGCTTGCGAGATAGATTTGAGCTTCTTTGTCGGTCAGACCGATTTTTTGAAGAGTATTTTTTAACATTTTTAATATTTTTGTAAAGATGAAATTGTGTTAACGCCACTTGAACGTCGAAATTTTTCGGTTTATCGTGCGTTTTGTTATTCATTAACCCTTCTTCCCATGCCACCAAGCGCTTCTGCGATGATGACCGGTTCTTCTCAAAAACAGCATTCTTTGCGAAAATTTCATGATTATGGCAAAATTCCCGAAACGGCGACTCGCGAGTATATCCTCGATCTTGTGAAAAAACAGAATGTGCAGTTTTTGAATATGCAGTTTACCGATCTTTTTGGCATCGTGAAGGCGATTACGATTCCGGTGTCGAAACTTGAGGATGCCATAGATCATAATGTGTGGTTTGACGGGTCTTCCATCGAAGGTTTTACGAGAATTTTTGAGAGTGATATGTTTTTACGGCCGGATCTCCGCACGTTCGCCGTGCTTCCTTGGACGGCTGACAGTCAGGCGCCGACGGCGCGGATTATTTGCGATGTGTATATGTCCAATGGCCAGCCTTTTTCCGGCGATCCGCGTTTTATTTTACAACGTCAATTAGAAAAGGCCGCGAAACTTGGCTATATTTATAATACGGGTCCGGAATTGGAATTTTTTCTTTTTCGAAAAGATGAAAATGGAAAAATTCAACCTTTGCCGCATGATAACGGCGGATATTTCGATCAGACGACCGATCTGGCGGCTGAAATTCGGCAGGAAATGAGTTTTGAGTTGCAAGGAATGGGAATTGATGTCGAGGCTCTTCATCATGAAGTGGCGGCAGGAAGTCATGAAATCGATTTTCGCTATGCCGACGCGCTTACGACGGCCGATAATGCCGTGACATTGCGGATGGTGCTCAAAACGGTGGCTATGCGTCATGGTCTTCACGCCACTTTTATGGCGAAACCGATTCGAGGAATCAATGGTTCAGGAATGCATGTGCATCAGAGTTTGTTTAAAAATGGCGCTAATAGTTTTCATGAGAAGTCGCAGGAGTCGTATGGGCTTTCACCTCTTGCGAAGAGTTTTATTGCCGGTCAACTTGAGCATATTCGCGAGTGCAATCTCGTGACAAATCCGACGGTGAATTCGTATAAAAGGTTGGTCGTGGGATATGAGGCTCCGGTGTATATTGCTTGGGCTCGGACGAATCGTTCAGCTCTGATTCGCGTGCCGCAGATTACGGCGGGGAGAGAATCGGCTACCAGAATCGAGCTTCGCTGTCCTGATCCAACTTGCAATCCGTATTTGGCGTTTGCGGTGATGCTCGCGGCTGGATTGGATGGAGTGGAGCGCGGATTGACACCACCGGCTCCGGTTGAGGAAAATATTTTTCATTTTGATGATGAAGAGGTTCAGGCGCGTTCGATTGGAACCGTCTGCGGCAATCTCAAAGAGGCGATTGATGAATGCAAAAAGAGTGAACTCATGCGATCGGTTTTGGGAGAACACACTTTTATGAAACTTATCGAAGCCAAAGAAGCGGAATGGGATGATTACCGTATGAGTGTGACGCCGTGGGAAATAGAGAAGTATTTGGAGGTGTATTGAAAAACCTCTGAAAATCGTGCACTGCTTCGTCGACTGCGCCGTTCCCTCGTCGCCGTACCTTTGAATGAGTACGGCTCCGTCGGGAACGGCTTGTCTCCTTGCATTGCATCGATTTTGAGAGGTTTTTTACCACTGCTTCGCTCATCGCGGTCGCTCACTGATAGCCTGAAAAATGTATCCTCATTATCGTTTACAGCAGTCCAAAATGAATGTCTCCAGCACGAGATTCATCGGTCTCGTGTCAAGAGTTGACGTTTTAATTTTTCCGGTTTTTGCGGATTCGTCGATGGTGAGGAGTTTTCCGTATATTGTCTTGAGTGCCGTGAGTGGGAAATTTCGGCATTGCCGGATGGCTGTGTCGATCACGAACGGGTGCAGGTGGAGTTCGGTCAAGATATTCTGTTGTGATTTTTTTTGTTCCAGAAGGGATTTTACCTGAATGAGAATCCGGAAATGCCGGACAATCATGAAAAAAATGTAAAAAATATCCTCGCTGTTTTTGGTGAGCGTGTCGAGTGTTTCGATGGCGAGCCGCGCATTTTTTTGTCCGAAGTAATCGGTGAGCTTGAAAATGGTGGTTTTTATATTGGCTTTTGTGAGCAGGAGAATGTCTTTTTCCGTGATTTCTCTTTGGTCCGCGAAGGTGACGAGTTTTTCGATTTCATTTCCGAGTTGCCAGAGGTTGGATCCAATGTGGCGAGCGAGAAAATCGGCATTTGCCGGTGATATTTTCCCGCCGTGTTCTTTCACTGTGTCGAGAATCCATTGTGTCAGCGAGGCTCCTTCCAATGTTTCGAACACTTCGATTTTTCCATTTTTTTGTATTTTTTTTACCAGAGCGCTTCTTCTGTCAGGAAATGATCCTGGTTCCACGAAAACGAGGATGCAATCATCTGAGAGGTTTTCCAGGGCGGTCGCGAGTTTTTTTTGATCTTTGAGCGCGGTGTTTTCGACTTCTTCTCCATCTTCTTCATTTTTCGGTTTCGCGTTTTTGAGAAAATCCCGTATGATAATGAGCCTTTTTTCGGCTAATAACGGGAGTGTTTCAAAAGCTGATCGTATTTCGGCGAGTTCAATTTTTTTTCCGTCTAAAAGAGTGATATTTGCCGAGCCGCCGTGTTTTTCGGCAAAAGATTTTTTCCAATATTCGATTTTTTGCTGGATTCGATAGCTGTCGGAGCCGGTGAAGAGGAAGAGGGGCATGGGGGGATATTTGTCATCCCTGCGAAAGCAGGGATCTATTTATTTGTTTCACTGCTTAAATCTTGCCACATTGGATTAAAATCCTCAATGAGCTTGTCTTTCCAAGAACGTTTCCATTTTTTGAGCTGTTTTTCTCGCTCGATGGCGGACATTACATCGGAAGTTTCTTCACAGTATACCAAATATTTAAGATGATATTTTTTTGAAAAACCTTCAAATATGCCTGTTTTATGCTCGTATATGCGTCTTTCCAAATTATTTGTTATACCGATGTACAGAGTACTGTGAGTAAAATTGGTAATAATATACACAAAATATGTTTTCATATTAGAGGGTTTGAATAGATTCCTGATCAGGAGCGGTCGCCAAAGGCGACCTTCCTGTCAGGAATGACATTATCTCGCCACTTCCTCCCAATTCGATTCCAGAATGTCTTTCAGCCCGGGAGGGGTATTGAGCATGATGCGTTCATCGTACAGGATTACCATGGAACCTTCATCTTTTTCAGGATTGCCGATACTTTTTCGGGTCTTAAAGAGCGGTTCAATGTCGCCGTACACCGACCCTTGAATCGTCAACATTTCATTGGAGTTGCCGCCGGTGCTTTCGAAGCTATTTTCTGCGTAGAATACTCCGGAAATGTGTTTTACGTCTGGTGCGATTTTGATATTTCCCGAATCCGCTCGAGCATCCTTTCTCACCACAAACGCGATGGAAGGAATATTTTTATACAGCGTGGTTTCTGAGGTTGCCGCGTATTTGATATTGGAATTGATGATGAGATTTCCGTATACAAGGATGGTTTTTGCTGAGGGGTCGTCGATTATGATGTCTTCGTATTTTTCAAGAGTCAGGTCGCCGTGGTATTCGTAGATGTTTTGTGTTGTATCTGGTTTTTCGGAGAAAATGGTTGATGTTTTCAGTTCCGCGATATTTAATGAGGAAATGGTTTCGGCGTTCGCGGCAGATCCGCTTTTTTCAAAGTAGCGCGTTATTGTTGCCATGTTGTTTTCGATACGATTGGCAATGGAATCTTCGACAGATGCTTCTTGTTCCCAAAGCGAGTCTATGAATGTCGAAAATTCACAGATGTAGCTTGAAAAACGGTCAATGAGATTTGCGCCGCCGGTTTGGCATGATGTCGCGGGTTCGGAAGTTTCGTATTTTTTGAAAACAAGGCCTGTGGAATTTTTAACACCGGAAATGGTCGTGGTATCCACTCCCCAATCAAACGGCTCTTCAAAGAAAACGTCTCCCATGTTGCGAGTGAGAAGGGAGGAGGAGCAGGTCGCCCAGATCGAGGCGTAGGAGTCGTGAGCGGATGTTGCGATTCCTGAAGCGTCGTATGCTTGTGACTTGAGATGGTTTCGGAAGAGTTCCAGACTGCTTTCTGCATCATCACAGGTGAGGTCGGTTTCAGCGTTGATGATTCCGGTAAAAGTTATTTGAATGAAATCGTTTTTAAAGTCAATCGAGTTGTCGTTTATGTTTTTTAATGTGAATCCAGAGGCGTTGTCGAGATCGCCTTCGTAGCAGAGAGAAGTAGAAAATGCCGTACATGCGAGAATTATCTTGTCAACGCTTTCTTTTTTTAGCATTGGCCCCTCCATTCCCGTATATTTTATATGATCGGAAGCTGTGGGTATTCCATTTATTTCCCCAGAAATTTTTCCATTATTGTCTCCAAATGTATACTTGAAAATTACGGTCGCGTCTCGTCCTTCGGGTTCGAAATAATAGAACATATCGTATGTCGTAGTATCGCCGTTTTGTCCGATATTTGTTCCGTGGGCAAGGCAGGTCGATTTTTTCACCAGGGAATCAATGCCTTCGCCTCCAGTAACAGCGGGAATGACGTCTATGGACGCATTGCATGAGGTTTGAGCGGTGCTTTTTATGGAAATGGTTCCTGTTTCGACATTGGCGATGGTTTTTCCTGGAGCCAGGTCGATGGCCACGGTTTTATCGCCATTCGAATAGCCCGACTCGAAGCCGTTAAATGTGAAAGGAAGCGTACTTGTCCATGTAAAGGTGTCAGAGTAATTTTGTGGATCGGTGATGAGCTCCACGATGATTGGGAGTTGATTTTCAATGTTTATCATGCCGAAATTGATGGTGTCGATGGAGGCTTTCATAGATGTGCATGCTTCGCCGCCCGGGGTACCTCCGCCGGGACCTTCGAGAGAAAATTTCAGCTGTGCTGAACAGGAATCGAACTCGGAACTCACCGTGAGTCTCGTGTCGGCATCAATGTATGACGGATTGAGATCGAAGCTGTAGTATGTCTGATAGTTTTGTTGCATCGGATTTTCTCCGGTTTTTCCGACGGTGCTCCAATTGGTATCGATATAGGAAGTGAAGTTGCCGACGAAATCTCCTGACATATTCACCGTTTTGAGATCGTAGGGTTTTCCGGAACTGATTTCTTCGATGTAAAAGCGGAGAGGGGATTCGGAGAGGGTTACATCCGCTGGATATTGAGTTCCGTCATAGAGATATTCGTTTTTGTCGTTTTTGAGATGAATGTTGCAGGGAGTGCCGCCAGGACCTCCCGGACCTCCTCCTCCTGATGTTATGGTTTGGCAGTTGGCATCGCAAGTGGCAGTGTTTGGCGGTTCGCACTGCTCGCCGGATTCGATAACGCCGTTTCCGCAGGACGGGCCGCCACCACCAGGTCCTGTTATAGGCATTGAAGCCGCGCACTGGTTGCTTTGTTCACGGATTGAAATAGTATCGCCGCTCGCAGAATTTCCATCGTAATGCACAACGTCATTTTCATCCGTGTTGATGGTGCTGGCTGGGGCGCTTTCTGGATTGGAAAGATTTTGAAGAAGTCCTTGTGTAGCGGTCCAGATAAAAGTTCCGGTAAAATTTGCGGGTTGAGGCGTGATGGAGATGTCGGAGGCTAGTCCGGCAGACAGAGAGGTTGGGTTTGAGGTGATGCCCGTGCAAACGATTGGGTTGGTGGGCGGGATTGTGCAGTTATTTCTGCAATTGTCAGTGTCTACGGTGTTGCCGTCATCGCACTGTTCGCCTGTTTCTACTATGCCGTTTCCACACAACGGAGTGACTGTTGGTATTTTGCAGGCGTTGCTACAGCTGTCGGTGTCAATGGTATTTCCGTCATCGCATTCCTCGTCGGCGTCGACATGACCATCGCCGCAGATTGGCGTAACGACTGAAGTAGTCGCTTGTGACGAGGCGTTACAATTTCCATAGATATCCGTGATGCTGATGAAAGCCGCGGTGTTTCCAGTATATTCAACGGTATAATCATTGCTCGTATAACCAGAGAATTGTCCGTTAAAAGTCGCGGAGGTATCTGTGGATTCCCATTGAAATGATTTGTTCCATGAAGTCGGATTTGGAGTGATGGTGATGGTTTGCGTTTTTCCGGGAGTGAGATCGAATAACGGTGGTGTCACGGCAAGCGATTTACAGCCGATGACTTGCAGGATATCGTTGCATTTTAATGGAGAATTGCTGTCGTAAGCTAAGATATATTCATCAATGGAGCCGTTTTTGAAGGTGACCGATGTTTCTGATTCAGAATTGTACGGATTTTTGTCATTAAAAGTTCCTGTTTCGGTTGCCGCCCAGTTTATGTCTGGAACGTAGCTGTCAGGTTCGACGTTGACAGAAAGTGTTGTTTGAGTATTGGCGATGATTTCGGTATTCAGGAATTTGAGGCTTTCACATTTGGTTGGAGTGACTTCTTTTTTACAAGTCGAATCGCATCCGTCGTTATTCGTGGTATTTCCATCGTCACATTCTTCTTTTTGTCCATTGCCGTTGGGATTTTGGACGACCTTGTCTCCGCAATACGTAAGATCGCAGGAAGTGGTGCATTTGTCGGAGTTGCTCGTGTTTCCGTCGTCACATTCCTCGCCGCCCGCGGTGTAGGTATAGCCGTTTCCGCAATAATCCGTGATGATGGTGGAATCAGCGCAGGAGGTAAAATCGCGATTTTTCACGCTGACTTTTTCACCGACATTGTCGCCGCAGAAGGTCATTTTTTCATCGGCGGTGTTGGTGGGCCATGAAGTCCACGAGCAAGAGTCGGTAAGTTTTCCGCCGCTTGACGCTGTCCAGTCATACGGCCCCTCAAATTTGGAAGGATTCGTGGTGATAGCC
>JACRIC010000068.1 GCA_016235915.1 Candidatus Peregrinibacteria bacterium | reverse complement strand
GGTTTCGATCGTTTCGCCATTTTTTGCCAGTCTTGCTTCCAGCGTATCGGTTGCTACTTTTTTTCGATCGTAGGCGTGCATGGGTTGCCCATATTCGAGCATGACAAAATTCGTGACGTCTACTATGTTGTTTATTGGTCGTATTCCGACGCTTTCGAGGCGTTGTTGTATCCATTTCGGAGAAGGTTCGATGTTTACATTTTTTATGAGGCAGGCCGTAAAGCGCGGGACGATGTTGGGATTTTTTATGGTGATTGTGAGAGGAGCCCCTTTTTTGGGGAACGACGCTTTTGTTTTATAGGGTTTCAATTTTTTTCCAAGAATAGCGGCGAATTCTCTCGCAATTCCGTAATGTCCCCACAGGTCAGGGCGATGAGTCAAAGATTTATTGTCGATTTCGAGAATAATGTCGTCTTTTTTGAGAACTTTCGCGAGTGGCGTTCCCGGCTTGAAGCCGGAGTCGAGCTCCATGATTTCTCCTGCCAGGGAATGAGCAAGTCCGATTTCTTCTCCGGCACAGATCATGCCAAAACTTTCTTCGCCGCGGATCGCGGTTTTTTCTAATTTGATTGCTGGTCCCGCTCCATGCCAGTTGACCCATGCGCCGGGAAGAGCGACTGCCACCGTCAAGCTTTCGCGTACATTTTTTCCGCCGCATACTATTTGAACGATTTTTTCTCCGATATTCGTGTCCGTCAAAACAAGCTTGTCCGCGTTCGGATGTTTTTTTACTTTTATAATTTTCCCAACCACTATATTTTCGAGGCGAGCGTTTTCATCATGAATGCCTTCGACTTCAGCGGTGTGGAGGGTGAGAAGTTCTGCGAGGCGTTTTCCTGATAGATTTTCAGGAATATCAACGAAGTCGCGGAGCCAGTTTATGGAGATTTTCATGGGAAAAGGTTACTTGGTCGGTACTCGCATTGAGATTGCTTCGCTCCATTCGGTCGCTTCGCAATGACAGTTAAAATTGTTCGAGAAAACGGAGGTCGCCAGATGTTAATAAGCGAATATCGTTAATACCAAATTTCAGCATGGTGAGTCGAGTCAATCCGAATCCAAATGCCCAGCCTTGGAATTTTTCAGGGTCAATACCTCCTAAGCGAAGCACGTTCGGATGCACCATGCCTGCCCCCATGAATTCCATCCAGCCGGTGTGTTTGCATACTCGACATCCTTGCCCTTCGCAGAAAAGACATCCGAGATCGAGTTCCATTCCGGGTTCTACAAACGGGAAATAGCCCGGTCGAAACCGCAGATTGATTTTTTGGTCAAACAGACGACTCAAAAATTCATTCATGACTCCTTTGAGTGATGCGATGGAAATATCTTTGTCAATCATCAGTCCTTCCACTTGATAAAAAGTCGTGTCATGTGAAGCATCCGTGGCTTCGTATCGAAAAACGCGACCCGGAACGATGATTCGGAGCGGCGCACCATATTTTTCCATAGTTCTTACTTGCACTGGCGAAGTATGAGTGCGCAGTACAAGTCTTCCAAATTTCGGATCGCGATTTTTTTCAATAAAAAAAGTATCTTGCATGTCTCGCGCCGGGTGGTGTTCGGGAATATTAAGTCCTTCAAAATTGTAATATTCACTTTCGATTTCTGGCCCATCCATGACCGCAAAGCCCATTTGGCCGAAAATATGTTCCACTTTTTCTTGCATTTGAGAAAGTGGGTGGATGTGGCCGATGTTGTATTTTTTCCCCGGGACAGTGAGATCAATCCAGTTTTCTTGCAGTGATTTTTCAAGCAGGCTGTTTTTCATGCCTGTTGATTTTTTTTCTATTTTTCGTTCGATTTCATCGCGGATTTTATTTGCCAATTGGCCCACAACGCGTTTTTCCTCATCTGACAAATTTTTGAGTCCTTTTAAAATGGCCGTGAGCATGCCTTTGCGGCCGAGATATTTGATGCGAATTTCTTCGAGTTGATGAATATCCTGCGCTTTTTCCAGAGCAGAGAGCATTTCTTTTTCGAGTTTTTGAAGGGAGGTTATCATGTGGATACTCAGAAACCTTTGAAAAATTACACTTTTCCGTAGCAAATCGCAAATTTTTTTGCACCAAAAAAGCCCTTTTTACGGGGCTTTTTGATGTGACTTTAGAATACACCGACATCTTTATCGAACGGCATCCTTGAGGGATTTTCCGGCCTTGAATGCCGGGAGTTTCATAGCCGGGATTTTGATCTTCTGGTTTGGGTTTCGTGGGTTGACTCCCGTGCGAGCCGCTCTCTTTGAGACGCGGAATGTTCCGAAACCAGTGACGGTGACGTTTTCGCCCTTTTTGAGTGCGCCAGTAATGGCACCAAGGACGGAATCCAGCACTTCGGCGGCCGCTTTTTTCGTGACACCGGATGAATTGGCGGCGGCATTAATGAGATCTTGTTTGGTCATCGTGTTTTGGGTTAAAGGATAAGCAAAACGGGATAAACCACCAGCATTATAGAGCGGTTCATGACTTTGACAAGGCTTTTTTACATAAAATGGTCTTTTAAAAGACCAAAACGCTTATCCTGTTTACCATAACAGATTGGCAGTTGATGTTTTTTATTTTCAAAAAGTCTTGCGAGAGATTTTGGTTTATTTTGTGGTACGTTTTCATAATCGTGTGATTTTCTTGCCTTTTTTATTCAATGTATATTAAGGTATGTGGCGTTATGGCAAAAAAAGTGGCGTCAAAATCTCGAAAAAAAATAGTATCTCCAAAATCAGTATCGACCGGTCGCAATCTTGTAATTGTTGAGTCTCCGGCGAAAGCGAAAACTATTTCTCATTTTTTGGGACGCAATTATCTTGTCAAGGCTTCCTTTGGCCATATTCGAGATCTTCCGAAATCTCGCATGGGTGTTGATACGGAACATGATTTTCAGCCAAATTACGGAGTTTCAAAAGATAAACTCAAGGTGATTACCGAACTCAAGACTGCCGCGGCAGGAGCTCCTTTTGTGTGGATCGCCACTGATGAGGATCGCGAAGGAGAGGCTATCGGTTGGCATCTGGTTGAAGCCTTGCATGTAAAATCTAGCGATGTGAAGCGAATTGTATTTCATGAAATTACGGAAGAGGCCATTCGCGCGGCTCTTTCCAATCCTCGAAATATTGATAAAGATTTGGTTGATTCTCAGCAGGCGCGGCGTATTCTTGATCGACTTGTTGGATATGAACTGTCGCCTCTTTTGTGGAAGAAGGTGAGATGGGGGCTTTCTGCCGGACGTGTGCAAAGCGTCGCGGTTCGGCTTATTGTTGAAAGAGAAAGAGAAATTTCTGCATTTAAGCCTGAAGAATATTGGGATATTACGGCTATTTTTCACAAAATTGCTTCGGCTCATGTGGTATCTTCGGTCGATGCTGAACCGTTTCCGGCCGCTCTTTTTAAAAAAGGAGATATTGAAGTGGCGCTGACGAATGGAACCGATTCCGAGAATGTTGTAAAAGCATTGCAAGGTGCTTCGTATTCGGTGCAGAATATTGAACAGAAGGAAGTGAGAAAATCTCCACCGCCTCCGTTTATCACTTCGACCTTACAGCAAGAAGCATCTCGAAAACTTGGGTTTTCCGTGAAAAAAACTATGGTGTTGGCGCAGAAACTGTATGAAGGTGTTGCCATTGGACAAAAGAGAAGCGGGCTTATTACGTATATGCGTACCGATTCGGTGCATTTGGCCGAATCGGCTCTGGCCGAAGCGCGTGAAGTTATTTCTCGTGTTTTTGGTGCAAAATATGCGCTGGAAATTCCTCGTCGGTATAAAAGCGGAAAGGGTGCTCAAGAGGCTCACGAAGCTATTCGACCGACCGCTTTTTCATTGTTGCCTTCTGAAATTAAAAGTTCGCTCGAGCGAGATGAATATCGGTTGTATGAACTTATTTGGAATCGAGCAGTGGCAAGCCAAATGCCTGTGGCACTTTTGCAGAGAGTTTCTGTTGATATTTTGGCTTCGAAGGGAGGGTATGTTTTCCGCGCTAACGGGCAGACCGTGGCTTTTGATGGATATAGAAAAGTCTATGTTGAAGCTGGCGCGAAAAAAGATCAGGTGGATCGTCTTTTACCTCATTTGGAAAAAAATGAGGCGCTTGATCTTCAGTCTCTTTCTCCTGCTCAACATTTTACCAAGCCGCCAGCGCGTTATACGGAAGCGAGTCTTGTAAAAAAACTGGAAGAGCTGGGGATTGGGAGGCCGAGCACGTATGCTCCGACCATTTCTACCATTATGAATCGCGGTTATGTAGCAAAGGAAGAAAAATCGTTGAAGCCTACGGATACGGGTATGGTGGTTACGGATGTTTTGATTGAACATTTTCCGGAAATTGTGGATTACATGTTTACGGCGCAAATGGAGGAAGATCTCGATTTGATTGCGGAAGGGAAAAAGGAATGGGTGCCGATTATTCGGCAGTTTTATGATCCATTTCATAAACTTATTACTGAAAAGATGAAAACGATTCAGCGATCGGATGTGATTAGCGAAAAAAGTAGTGAGGTGTGCGATAAATGTGGTTCTCAAATGATGGTGAAACTCGGACGATTTGGAAAATTTTTGTCGTGCTCTCGTTATCCGGAATGTAAAAATGCTCGACCTTTAAAAACAGGAAAAGAAGATGTTGAAAAAGGAAAGATTTTAACTGAGCTTGAGAAAAAATTAGCGAATAAGAAGTGCGATAAATGTGGAAAGCCCATGGTGATTAAAGTTGGGAAATACGGAGAATTTTTGGGGTGTAGCGGATACCCGGAGTGTAAAAATATTCAGCCGATCGTGAAATTTACCGGTGTTTCTTGTCCGAAATGCCATGCAGGTCAACTGGTGGAACGGCGCACGAAAAAAGGAGGCAGAGTTTTTTATGGCTGTAATAAATATCCGAAATGCCATTTTGCGGTCTGGGATTTTCCGGTAAAGACACCTTGTCTGAAGTGCCAAGGGTTGATGGTGGAGAAAAAGAGTGGAGTGGTGTGTACGCAGTGCGAAGCGAAACAATGAAGTTCCCTATATATTTTTCCAATCCACGGAAAAGAGAAATCCGAGCGAGCTGAGAGTTAGAATGAGTGTCGTGATGACGAATATTATTGAAACGGATTTCGTTTTTTTGCTGAGGTATGCGAATTTATGCACATGATGGAGGGCGAGAATGGCGTACACGAGAAATATTGCGAGGAGAGTTAAAAGAATGAGTGAGGTAAGGAATTGCATGTTTTGATTATTATGAACCTGTTACTTCGGGATAGTGTTTTAATTCCTCATACACAATTTTTTGGATTTCGGCGAGTTTTTGTGGCGTAGGGGCTTCGAAGCGAAGTGTCAAATATGGGCTTGTATTTGAACTCCGGATAATTCCCCAAGCGTTATTTTCAAATTCAATTCGTACGCCGTCGATGGTAATGCACGGATATATTTTTTGGAATCGTTTCGTTATTTTTTGTACAATGGCAAATTTTTTATTGTCAGGACATGACACCTTTATTTCAGGCGTTATGCAGGTTTTTGGCAAGTCGGTGAAATGTTCGGATAACGGTTTTTCCGATTTTGACAGAATTTCGAGAATTTTTAATCCCGCTAAAAGCGCGTCGTCAAATCCATAATAATTTTCCGCAAAAAACATGTGTCCGCTTACTTCTCCGGCGAGCAGAGCTCCTTCCCGTTTCATGGCTTGTTCGATAAAAGAGTGTCCCGTTTTTTCCATGAGCGGAATTCCGCCGCGTTTTCGAATATTTTCGGCGAGGATGAGCGAGCTTTTGAGGTCATACACGATTTTGGCTCCAGCCTGCCGAGAAAGAAGATCTCGTGCCAGAAGAAGCAATATGTAATCCGCGGCGTAGAATGTTCCCTTTTCATCAATCATACCGATTCTGTCGCCGTCTCCATCAAAGCCAAAACCAATATCCGCGTGCGTCTCTTTTACTTTGGCAATGAGTTCTTTCATATTTTCATATTCTTCGGGATTGGCCGGATGATTTGGAAAGCGGCCGTCGAGGTCGCAATACAGCTCGACCACTTCCATTCCCCATGCACGAAAAAGTTCCGGCGCGAAAGCTCCGGCGGTGCCATTTCCTGCATCAATGACGAGTTTCAATGGTTTTTTAATTTTTATTTTTTTCTTCATTTCAGAAAGATAGTTCGGAAAAATTTGTTTTGTTGAAATTTTCCCGTTTCCTTTTGAGAAATTTTTTTCAGAAATCATTCGGCGAATTTTTTGAATTTCTTCGCCGCAGATGGAGTGGCCTGCGCGCCCCACAATTTTCAAACCGTTATATTCGCGAGGATTGTGACTGGCGGTGATATTGATGCCTCCATCGTAACCAAATTTGCAAACCGCGTAATACAGAAGCGGCGAGGTGGAAAGGCCGATATCTTCCGCATGACATCCACTTTCAACCAGTCCTTGAATGAAGGCTTTTTTCAGTGTTTTCGTGGTGAGCCGATTGTCTCCACCGACTGCGATATGTTTCACGTAATGTTTTTGAATGTACGTTCCGATGCCCAGACCAAGGAAATGCATCGCCGTTGAAGTGAGATCCGCAACGGGATATTTGGAAGATGCCTCGGCTATGCCCCGAATGTCGTAAGCGCGGAAAATAAAGGGGTTGATAATCATGGACGTGTGGTGATAGCCATTCGCTCCTGCCCGTTGATTTCGCGCAGAATTTTTGCCACCGGAGGCGGTACCATTTTTTCCCAATCAGCATTTTTCAGAAGCGCAGTTCGAATGAGCGTAGCGTTTATTGGATGAATAATTTTACTATTTTTTATTGTGTATTTTTTTTCTTTTTCAAAAAGTTTTTTTACGATCGGCGATCCCGTGTAGACCGTTTCAAATGGCGGAAGGAGTATCGAAACATGCTTGGTCCACAGCGCGTAGTTATTGATATTTCGTATTGGCACGATGCTGTATTTTTCCGCAGAAATTTTCTCGTTTTTGAGTGTTTCGCGAATCATGCCAAAACGCTCGCCAGCCGTAAAGGGATTGTCGGGTAAAAAATTATCTTCGGCGCTTCCAATGCCGATTATGAGAAAATCGTTTTCTTTCAGCGCTTGTTTTATTACATCAAGATGTCCGATATGAAAAGGCTGAAATCTTCCAATGAAAAGCGCAGTTTTCATACGGTGTCGGTTAAAGAGCCTCTGAATGAGCTGTTTTTATTACGGGTGGCATTTCGCGTTTATGTTTGTTGACTGCCATTCGCCGCGCTACTTTATGAATCAGAGAAGGAGTCATGCCACGCTCAATGAGTTCTTCGATGGTGCGTCCTTTTTCAAATTGCATGAGAATGCCATCGAGATCTTTGTAGCTGGCGCCCAGGTCTTCTTCGTCGGTTTGGCCGATTTTGAGTTCTGCCGAAGGTGGTTTTTCGAGGAGCACGTCGGAAAATTTTAAATGTCGCGCCAATTCGTACACTTCGGTTTTGTAGAGACTGCCGATAACCTCGATATCTGCCGCCAAATCTCCATATTTTGTTCCGTATCCGAGGAGTATTTCGCTTTTGTTTGATGTGCCGAGCACCAAGCCGTTAAACGTATTTGCGAGACTGTAGAGAAGCACGCTTCGGATGCGCGCTCGACTGTTCATTTGTGCCAGTTCGCTTGGTTTCCACGGCACGAGTTTGAAATCGATCACGAGTGTATTGATGGGATGATAATACATTTTTACTCCGAGAAATTCTGCGAGTTTTTTTGCGTGATCTATATTTTCTCTCGCTGTGAGGCCGATTTCCGGGAGTATTGCTCCAATAATATTTTCCGATCCGATGGCATCTACCGCCAGTTTCAGAGTGAGCGATGAGTCGATTCCGCCGCTTAATCCAATAATTCCGGTGACGAAATTATTTTTTTGAAAATAGGCGCGGAGTTCGGCAATGATCGTGCGATAAATTTTTTCCATTATGGGAGCATTTTGAATTCGCGGAGTGTCAGACAGTTTTTTTTGCGCGCTTTGAGATGCTTTTGGTGTTTCTTGCTCGGTTTCTTGCACGGGTTCCGTGGGCGTTGTGTTTTTTTTCTTGTTTCCGAGATTGAACATTGAGAGTTGATCCATGTTTATCGTGAATATTTTTTAATGGATTTTTGGATTTCTCTTTCTTCTTGCCGTTTTTTTATCACTTCGCGTTTGTCGTATTTCTTTTTTCCGCGCACCAGTCCGATGACTATTTTTGCAAAATTATTTTTTAAAATCACTTCAAGCGGCACTATGGTAACGCCTTTTATCTCCGATTGCAAAGCCAGTTTTTGGATTTCTTTTTTCCGAAGCAGGAGTTTTCTTTTGCGCTTGGGTTCATAGTCTGTCAGTGTGGCGTAGGGATATTTCGCAATATGAATGTTCTCGACCCAAGCCTCTCCGCGCAGGATCGCGACATAGCTTCCTTTGAGATTTATGCGATTTCCGCGAACGGCCTTTATTTCCGCTCCGGTCAGCACGATTCCCGCCTCCATTTTTTCGAGAATCTCGAAATTAAAATAGGCTTTTTTATTTTTAGCGATGACTTGAATGGGAGCTTTTTTCATAGAGATTTTGTTTATGCTTTTATTATAGTCAAGATTGGTCATTATGCGAAGAATAGTTTAGAATGTCGTCCATGAAGCCATGCGCACTTGCGAAAGGGTTTCCATGGAAAGAATCAAATTTTAAAGACTATCAACCGCGAAATTATAATACTCTGGATCACATTCGAGATGTTTATTGAAAGGTGAAGGCGAATATCATGCGCAATATTTTCGAGACAGCAAGGGTGGAATGAAAGGTTCAGGAGCGTGGATATATGATGGAATAATGGTGAAGGGCGGGCACCGTGTTTTTCTCTTGAATTTCTCGTTTTTTGGTTGTATGGTAAAGGCCGCTTATTTATTTTTAGAAGTTTTTTATGTCAAGAATCTGTGAAACTTGTGGCAAGAAGCCTTCTGTCGGGCATAACGTCAGTCATTCCAACCGAAAAACGAAGAGGCGGTTTCTCCCGAATCTTCTTTCGAGAAAGCTGTATGATGCGCGTGCCAAGGTTTTTCGAAGCGTGAAGGTTTGTACTCGATGTTTGAAAACGCTTGGGAAAAAGGCCATGTGAAGGCTGGCGCGACAATGTTTTCGGCATTTTTTCAATGCGCCCCATGGAGAGGTGGCTGAGTGGTCGAAAGCACACGCTTGGAAAGCGTGCAACGAGGAAACTCGTTCCAGGGTTCGAATCCCTGCCTCTCCGCCAGTTGGGAAGTTTTTCCATTTTCACTACTTCATCTTCAGCGCATCCTCAAGCCATTGAAGTTTTGTTTTTGTTGAAGCATATTTTCCGCGACGGAGCATTTCGCGGCGTTCTTCCTTCTCGCTCCATCGCCATTTCGCAAATGATGATTTTGTTATTTTTTTCATAATCGTTTCAGATCAATCAATGCTTGTATGTCGTTTACGTCTTGCATGCGATTGGCATGGCGTTTCATAAGAATTAAATCATCAATACATGCTATTGGAATTGAGACACCATTTATGCGCTTGGTTATTTTTTTTTGGTAAAAATGATCAAACTTTAACGACTCTTCAATAATAATATCAATTTGCAGTAATGTTTGAGCAGGTGGCAGAAAAGAATATGCTTTTAAATTTTTTGTTTTCAGCCATTTTCTCACTTTTTCATTATCGTGTAATTCTAAAATGGAAACCGGTATTCGTTCGGAGTAGTGCATTTTTTTCATGACACGATCAAGTTTTTCGAGATTCTTCTCTTTTAAAAGAACGAGCAAATCAAGATCGCCGGTAAAACGAGTATATCCGTGAAGGTTTACCGCAACGCCGCCGACTACAAGATAAGCGATTTTGGCCTTATTCAGCGCGCTAAAAATATTTTCAAAGATACTCATATTGTAAGAAAATACCAAGGAATCTCTACAAAACGTATCATCGACTGCAATTTTACCATTTCGGCTCCAAAATGTGAAAATTTCGTCACGAAGTTACGTTTTTTAGAGATTCCTTTTTCGGAGATTCTCAAAATTGTTTTTGTTTTCATCAGACGCATCCTACGCATTTTTTACATTTTTCACCCGAAATGATACAGTTTTGTTGTGGTGTTACATTTTTTTGAGGTTTTTCGGCATGTCCTGGATTTCCCTTGCTCTTTTGGCCGCGTTTATTTGGGCTTTTGTAGATGTGCTCGATAAGTATTTTGTGACGAAATTGTCAAAAAATCCGTATATTCCGGTGATGATTCTTGCGCCGGTGGATTTTGTGGCGAGTATGGCGATTTTTTTCATTCATGGATTTGAGGTCATGTCTCCACAATTTGTTCTTTTGGGGCTTCTTTCCGGAACTTTTCGCGTGCTTATGGTTTATTGGTATTTTCGCGCGGCGAAAATCGAGGAAATTTCGCGTGTTTCTCCTCTTTTTTATATTTCCCCCTTTTTCCTTTTACTGTTGGCTGGAATTTTTCTTGGAGAAATTTTTACGTTGTCGCAGTATGTTGGCATTTTGTTTTTAGTGCTTGGCGCGTTTTTTATATCCGAGAAAAAACCTTTTTCTTTTCGCGTTGGCCCCGCATTTTGGTATATGATTTTTTCCGCATTTTGTCTTTCGATCAGCCAGATTATTATCAAGTATCTTTTGGGATTTTCCGATTTTTGGACCGTTTTTGCGTATACTGAGTTTGGCGTTTTTTTAAGTATTCTCCCTATTTTTTATTTGCACTTCGGCGATTTGCGACGTCTTTTTCAGAGAGAAGGTGTTCAGCCGTTTCGGATTATGGCGATTTCAGAGGGATTCAATCTTGTGGCCGTTTTTTTGTCCATTGTCGCGGCGAGTGTTGGCCCTATTACGCTGGTCAATGCCATTTCCGCGGTTCAGCCTTTTTTTCTGCTCGTTTTTACTATTTTTCTCAGCATTTTTTCCCCAAAGATTTTGCACGAAAAAATTGGCGGAAAGATTGTTTTGTTTAAGGTTTTTTCAATGGGATTGATGTTTTTAGGCGTAGTGCTTTTTCGTTGAAATTTTTTGTCAAATATGCTAACATTGCAAGATACATTAAGTCTTAAAATGTGAGCATTGATGAGCAAAAACTCGGTCAAGCGCTTTTGGATTCGAAACTTTTGGATAAAAAGACGCTTGTCGGTTTCATTTCCAGCGCAAAATCTAAAAATATTTCTCTGGAAGATGTGCTTTTTGAACGAGAACTGATTCCCGATGCGAAGCTTGGGGCGACTATTGCCGGTCTTTACGGCGTTCCTTTTGTAAAATTGTCGGATAAAAGTATTTCCGAGCCGCTTCTTCGCATTGTTCCCTATGCCCTCGCTTCCAGTCAGTATGTCATTCCTTTTGAGAGAACTTCTCACGAACTCAGTGTTGCTTTGAACGATCCCCATAATTATGAATTGTCGAATTTTCTTGAGAAAAAAACTGGACTGGCCGTTAAACCGTTTTATGCCAACAAACGTGATATTAAAGCCGCTCTGAAAGCTTATAACCGTAATGTCAACGAACAATTTACGAAACTGTTGAAAAGCGCTTTAAAAGATCCGACTAAAATTGAGTCATTGAAAGATGCGGCGAAAATTCTCGATGCCATTATTCTTTTTGCCTATCAAAACAATGCTTCGGATATTCATATCGAGCCTCATAAAGATTTTTTGGCTATCCGATATCGCGTTGATGGGATTCTTCAGATTATTGCGGAGCTTCCTTCTGTTATTTTGGAGCTTTTGGTGACACGCATTAAGGTTTTGGCGAATCTTCGGACGGATGAGCATCGCAGTTCTCAGGACGGCCGCTTTAAAATTGATCTTCAAAATAATGAGATTACCATGCGCGTTTCCATTGTTCCGACGTATGACGGGGAAAAGACGGTGCTTCGGCTTCTCTCTTCTTCCAATCAGGCGCTGGATTTGGAATCACTCGGATATTCCCCGCGAGATTTGCAAATTATTCGCGATAATATTGAAAAAACGCATGGCATGATTCTTATTACTGGACCGACGGGGTCAGGAAAAACCACCACGCTGTATTCTGTTTTGAAGGTTCTCAATTCTCCGGAAATCAATATTTCGACTATTGAAGATCCTATCGAATATCGGCTGGAGGGAGTCAATCAAATTCAGGTGAATAATGTGACGAATCTGACTTTCGCTTCAGGACTTCGCACGCTTCTTCGGCAAGATCCCGATGTCATCATGGTCGGTGAAATTCGCGATGAGGAAACTGCGGGAATTGCCATTAACGCGGCGCTTACCGGTCATCTTGTTTTGGCGACGCTTCATACCAATGATGTGGCGGCGACATTGCCTCGCCTGGTGGATATGGGAATTGAACCTTTTCTTGTTTCGGCGACCGTGAATATGGTTTCAGCGCAAAGACTGCTCCGGACCATTTGCAAAAAATGCAAGACATCGTATGTGGTTACTAAAGAGAAGATAGCAACGCTTGAAGCAAAGCTTCGCATGAAAGAAGATCTTCGGGCTGTTTTTCGGAAAGCGACGGCTGGCGCCGAATCTTTCACTCTCTATACGGGAGTCGGTTGTGCCGCGTGTGGAGGCAGTGGATTTAAGGGAAGAACTTCGATTAATGAAGTCATGGAAGTTTCCGACGGTATTCGAAAGCTTATTCTCGAAAATGCTTCTCCTTCTGTTATTGAGGAACAAGCGAAAAAAGAGGGGATGACATTTATGTTTGAGGATGGGATGAGAAAAATTCTTGCAGGAGAAACAACCATTGAAGAAATTTTACGAGTTATGCGTTCCTAACTTTGTTTTGTTATGGCAAAATTTCATTATGTTTTGAGCGATATTTCTGGTGTTAAAGAAGAAAATACTTTCTATGCTGGAAATATCGATGCGGCAAAACGGGCGTTGCAAAAGACGAATAAAATTATTCTTTCGCTTTCGGAGGAAGTGAGTCGGAAATCGTATTTTTGGCAAAGGCCGCATCTGGGTTTTCAGGATCGCATGATGTTCGTGAAACATATGACGACTATGCTTCGAGCCGGTATTACCATTACGGAATCGCTGGAGATGTTGATTAGTCAGACTCGGCGAGCGGGCAATCGGCTTATGTTTCAGAATATTTTGGATATGATTCAGGCAGGACAGAGTCTTTCGAAGTGTCTTCGCGAGTATCCGAAGGTTTTTTCCGATATTTTTGTAAATATGATTGCGACGGGGGAGGAGAGTGGGACACTGGAAAAGACTTTTTCTTATTTGGATACGCAACTTGAGAAAGAATACGATCTTCGCCAAAAAATTATCGGAGCGTTTATGTATCCGGCGGTGATTATGGTTATCACCGTGCTTTTTTCCTTTGGAATTGTGGTGTTTATCATGCCGAAAATTATTAAAATGTTCGCATCGCTTAAAGTAGAGCTTCCGCTGGTGACTCGGATTCTTGTTGGGTTCAGTATGTTTGTCACCGGGAAACCGTTGCTTTCATTGTTTCTTTTTGTCGCGGGTCTTAGCTTTTTTGTGTTTCTTTTTCGCGCTCGGATATTTCAGCCTTTTTGGAGTGCGGTGGCTATTCGTCTTCCGATATTTGGAAAACTTATTATTTATGTGAATTTGGTGCGATTTTCACGCACTATGCATTCGCTTTTGCAAAGCGGCGTTCCTATTACCAAGGCTTTGGATATTACGGAAAAAATGATCGGAAATCGTTATTATAAGGCGTTCATTCGTAGCGCGAAGGAGAAAGTGGAGCAAGGAGGGCAACTGGGAGAAAGTTTTCATGGCGCGGACAGATTTTTTCCTTTGCCGGTCACGAGAATGCTCTTTATTGGAGAAAAAAGCGGAAGTCTTCCCACGACTACGGAGCATATTGCGGAAATGTATGAACAAAAAGTCGATTCTATTACCAGAAATCTTTCGGTACTTCTCGAGCCTTTGCTTCTTGTTTTTATGGGAACACTTGTTGGTGGCGTGGCGATTTCCATTATTCTGCCTATTTATCAGCTTCCGAGCTTGCTTCAAAAATGAAAAAAGAAACCTCTGAAAATCGTGCACTGCTTCGTCGGCCGCGCCGTTTCCTTATCGCCGTACCAGTAAGTACGGCTCCGTCGGAAACGGCTTGCCTCCTTAATG
>JACRIC010000071.1 GCA_016235915.1 Candidatus Peregrinibacteria bacterium | reverse complement strand
GGACATTGCCGAGCAATTGGGAACCGTCTATGCGAGCGATTATCTGATAACGCGTCTGCCAATCGCGTTATCAGAATGAGCGAGCATGAAGACGGTCAATGCGGAGGCAGGACGAAAGGGAAATGCCCTGCCCTCTTTTCACTCTTTTCGAGCCTTGTGAGCACTTACAATAAAAACGCTTGAGTTTCGGATAAAATCCTGATAAAATACCCACTTGCCTGCACAACCCGTGAACCCGTTCATCATGCCCTCCGACAAAATTATCGTCAAAGGCGCGAAAATTCACAACCTGAAAAATATAACGGTGACCATCCCGAGAGACAAGCTCACAGTGATTACCGGTCTTTCCGGATCGGGAAAATCTTCTCTCGCCTTTGACACCATCTACGCGGAAGGTCAGAGGCGTTATGTGGAAAGCCTCTCGACCTACGCGAGGCAATTCCTTCAGCTCATGGAAAAGCCGGACGTGGAATCCATAGACGGACTTTCGCCCGCCATTTCCATCGATCAGAAAAGCGCGCCGAGAAATCCGCGTTCCACCGTGGGAACCGTGACAGAAATTTACGATTATCTGCGTCTTTTGTTTGCGAAAATCGGAACTCCTCACTGCCCGCAATGCGGCAAAAAAATTGAACGACAATCCGTGAGCCAAATCGTGAATATCATCGCGGGCTTTCCTGAAGAGAAAAAAATAATCATCCTCGCGCCGATTATTCGCGATAGAAAAGGAGTGCACGCCAAAGCCATTGAAAAAATAAAAAAGGACGGTTTTGTGCGCGTCCGAATCGACAAAGAAATTATGAGCGTACTGGAAGTTCCCGAGATGGATGAAAATAAAAAGCACAGCATTGAAATCGTGGTGGATCGTCTCGTTATCAAAAATTTGAAACCCGAGGTGAAAATCTTAAATTCCGGAGAAACCATCGAAATTCCAAATCAAGACAGATCCAGACTTGCGGATTCCGTGGAAACCGCGCTGAAACATGGAGGAGGACTCGTCATCATTCTCGATCACGATACGGGCGCCGAACAGATTTTTTCGGAAAAATGGAGCTGTCCGGATTGCGCGACCAGCGTGCAGGACATCGAGCCGCGGAGCTTTTCTTTTAATAATCCTCATGGCGCTTGTCCGGTATGTCATGGATTGGGCACGCGGTTGGAAATCGATCCGGAACTCGCGATTCAGAATCCGAATCTCACGTTAGCGGAAGGAGCGATCGCGCCGTGGTCGTCCACGACGTCAAATTTAGGCTGGTACACCGGTCTGCTCGACCAAGTCGGAAAAAAACACGGCTTTTCCATTCATGTTCCGGTAAAAGAAATTCCAAAAGAAAAAATGCACCTTATTCTTTATGGAACCGGTGACGAGGAGTACGACATGGCGCTTCGGAATTTTTACGAAGAAGAATCGAATGACGGCTTTTCTATGCGATTTGAAGGAGTGATTCCGAATCTGGAGCGAAGATATTTGGAAACGGATTCTGATTACACGCGAAGGAAAATTGAAGCCTTTATGAGAATTTTGAAATGTCCCGCATGTGATGGAAAAAGGTTGAAGCCAGAGATTCTCGCTGTGACGATCGCCGAAAAATCTATTATCGACGTGACAGAAGAATCAGTGAATGGTACGAGAGAAATGCTTTCAAATATAAAACTCGGAGAGATGCAAAAAAAAATAGCGGAGCCGATAATAAAGGAAATTATAAACCGACTGACCTTTCTGGAAAACGTGGGACTTTCCTATCTGACGCTCAACCGCAGAGCCAATACGCTTTCTGGAGGTGAGGCGCAGAGGATACGGCTGGCGACGCAGATCGGTTCAAAGCTCATGGGAGTGCTCTACGTTTTGGACGAGCCGTCCATCGGTCTGCATCAAGATGATAATGAAAAACTCATCGCCACGCTGGTCAGTCTGCGCGATCTCGGAAATACTGTGATCGTGGTGGAGCACGATCGCGATACCATGATGTCCGCGGATTATATTATCGATATCGGACCTGGCGCAGGAAAACATGGAGGAGAGGTGGTGGCGGTCGGAACGTCGCAGGAAATTATTGCCAATGAGAAATCTCTCACCGGTCAATATCTCGCGGGAACAAAACAAATTCCTCTTCCTGCCAAACGCAGAAAAGGTAATGGAAAATTTTTGGAAATTATCGGGGCGCGCGAACATAATTTAAAAAATATCGCGGTGAAATTGCCGCTTCAAGCATTTATTGGCATTACGGGCGTTTCCGGTTCGGGAAAATCAACACTCATAAATGATATTCTCGTGCCGGTGTTATCGGAAAAGCTCAATAACGCTCGAACCACTTACGGATTGCATGATGAAATTCGCGGGATCGAACATCTCGATAAAGTAATCAATATCGATCAAGGGCCGATCGGTCGAACGCCTCGGTCAAATCCCGCGACCTACACCGGCGTTTTCAATGAGATTCGCGAACTATTTTCATCAACATCCGAGGCAAAACTTCGGGGATATAAAACGGGTCGGTTCAGTTTTAATGTGAAAGGAGGGCGGTGCGAGGCATGTGCGGGCGACGGGGTGAAAAAGATTGAAATGCATTTTTTGCCGGATATTTATGTGACATGTGAGGAATGCAAAGGAAAAAGGTATAACCGCGAGGCGCTTGAAATAACGTATCGAGGAAAGAATATTGCGGATGTGTTGGATTTCACCGTGGATGAAGCAATGGAATTTTTCAAGAATATTCCGGCAATACAAGGAAAACTTTCGACCTTAAGCGATGTGGGACTCGGCTATATTCATCTCGGTCAATCCGCGACCACGCTTTCTGGAGGCGAAGCGCAGAGAATAAAACTCGCGACCGAGCTCGCAAAACGCGCGACAGGACGCACCTTTTATGTCTTGGATGAGCCCACAACAGGACTCCATTTTGAAGATGTCAAAAGACTGCTCGCCGTACTTCAAAGGTTGGTGGAAAAGGGAAACACCGTCCTTACCATCGAGCATAATTTGGATGTGATAAAATCTGCGGATTATATTATCGATCTCGGTCCTGCCGGCGGCGACAAAGGCGGAGAGGTGATTGCCACCGGAACGCCTGAAGAAGTGATGAAATCTCCAAAATCACTGACGGGACAGTGGCTGAAGAAGACATGGACCACAAATATGTAACTTGTGTTCTGAACGGTCGTCACGTTGCACAAGCTCGGTGGGGATTTTTCGTTTATAAGCCAAATATCACCGGTGATATTTAACAAAATTTAATAAAATTAAATGAAAAATAATAAATTTTAATAAAAACTTATAAAATATAATTAAAAATCATTAAACAACAAAAATAAACATAAAATTTAAAAAACATAAATTTTCTATTGCAAAATTAAATAAACTTTAATAAAATTGCATCAAAGGTTTCCCCGTCCGAGTCTCATGTCGATTTTCATCGTTTCCGAATGCGAAACAAAATTTTCACCTCGGAGCAGGTGGCGGACATGCTTCAAATCCACCACTACACCGTACTCAAATACATCCGGCAGGGGAAGCTGAAAGCCAGTAGAATCGGTCGCGTGTACCGAATACGGGAAAACGACGTCGATACGTTTCTGGATGATAATATGACGTAAACAAGAGACACTCGCTACTCGTGTCTGGCCGAAGTTCCTCCTTACCTATACTTATTATATATGCTCGTCAACTGCCTTCGTTGCGGAAAAACCATCTCGACTTCACGAGATATATGTCCTTATTGCAAGATTGAGACCACCAGTTTGGCGGCAAATCTTATTGTTGGCGATCGGAAACAAGCGCTGAAGGAGAGGTATAAGGGTACGATACTGTCGGTGGTGCTTCGATGATACGGTGTGTCACTTATTCAAGCACTGCCTCAAGATCGAGCGGTTGGTCGCGGTATCCACGCCATGGAGAGGTTCGAGCGTATCGTGAATGGTCACTCGAAGTTTATCAAGATCGGAAACAAGGGCTTGTGTAACATCATCAGCCGATTCGCCATACAAAACTTCATACTGGCTGAGCATTTCGGCTTCGAGCACATCAGAGGCATAGCGCTGTTCTTCCGTCACCAGTGCGCCAGAAATACCAACAAAGTCTGGCGCTTTTTCACCGGCTCCCATATATTCCTTGGCATCATCACTGAAATATTCCCACGGCCAAGATCCTCCCGGCAGAGCAGACTCGAATCCTGCGCCGATTTCAGAAAGTCCTTTTTGCGGCTCCACATTATTGAGGCGCAGTTCAGCCTTTTTTGAAAGTCCATCGGTAATCATCGAGCCACTGCGATTTTTGATATCCGAGCCAAGATCGGAGAGTGATTTCACTCCGGATTCATGTCTCCTGTCACGAAGCGCTTTTTGTTGCGCGATTTCATCTTGAGCCGAATTGAAAGAAAAAATCGTTTCCCAGAAATTTTTGAATGCGTCCTCGAGAGCACTCCAGTCCCCTGATTTGCAATTTTGATATGTGGTTAGCCTGTCTGTATATTTTTTTTGAAATTCCGTGAGATATTTGGAAAGCGTGGTTTCATCCATCCAGCGCTTTTGCCCGACAAATCGCTCTTTCATGTCCGCATACAGCGTGTCAAAAGGGACAGCCTCAAGATTTTCTCCCTTTTCAAAAAAAGAATTATCGCTGGAATTTGACTCGACAAAATGGTGCACATAGTACTGCTCGATTTTGAGCCGATAATAGTCCTGTTTCGAGGATTCGATTTTATCAGGATTACAGCCCTCAAAAGCCCGTTCCACTGTCCTTTTTGCATTCGCGACTTGATTTTCCAGAGTGTTTAAATCCTCCACTTGGCAGTAATTTTTCGTAAGGTCAACGGTAGGGGTGACAATATCAATCGTATCAATGGTGGTACGAAAAAATTGTTGCGATTGCTTCGCCGTATCTCCGCAGTCCGAAAGCGATTCTTTCAATTGATCGATTTCTGCCACAGCGGGAGAAGCGGAAAAAAGAGAGAGAAGAACAATGAGACTGATCAGGAAAATTTTTTTCATATAACTCGTTAACCCGTTAATAAAAAATAAATAAATAATTCTATTCCACTTCCTTTTTCTCAGCGAGATTTTTCGCCGGCCCATCTTGTATATCTTTGATGAGGGAGAAGAAAGTATCGAAAAATGCCTGCATCTGGTCAATTTCCGGTTTCAAATATTGATAGAATGCTGATTTGATTTTTGTGCGGGTTTCGGAACGCGCGCGGTGCGCTTGTTTTTGGGCAGATTGGACCTGCTGATCTTGCAGTTTTTCAATTTCAATCAGCGTATCCTGATAGGTCGAACCCTGAGGAGCATTCGTGAGAGCGAGTTTCGTGAGAGTATCGGCAAGAGATTCGGTACAGCCGCTCGCTACTTTTTGTTCAGCCGTCAGAGTTTCATCGCAAAACTCAAAATAGCGTTGGGTATCGTTGAAAAGAAGAGCCGATTCTTTCATACTCAAAGTGGACACCGCGGGATGCGTCAAAAGCTCCTTCCACGATTTTTCAAAATCAAGTTTCGTAACAATATCGTCGTCGATCGGAGTAGAAATGGGTTTCTTGGTAATGGTAATAAGTCCGCCCGCTGTTTCTTTCAAAAACGCTGGTGGCATCTGATCAGCAGACGCTTTTTTGCATGTGGGCGATTCAAAAAGATTGCCCGTAATTTTCGAGGGAAGAAGATTTTGGCGAAGAGTGTCGTTGAGGTTGTCATTGATGCTTCCCACATGACAGGCGACGCAGTTTTCATCATCGGGAAAAACAGTTCTCGCCTGATTTTCCATCGAAATTTCCAAGCAAAAGGCGCTTTTGCATACGCTGACCGATCCGGTCCAATTGCTGGGTTTTGAGAAAGTGATATCCAATCCGTTTAAATTTGTATAGCCGGAAGGAATGGAAGTGGAAGAATCCGCAGTGGAATCTCCTGAGCCCAAAGCCGAATTTACAATATCCGTGAGATTGCCGGATTCTGTGCAAGCATGAGAATCAGCGCCTTCTTTGGAATCTGATCGCGGAACTCCCGCATCGGAGGAATTTCCGTTCTGAGAAAAATCATCAAGAGAAGAAGTGGTATTGGCATAGGAAAAATTCATGCGGTCAACCGTCGAAAGCCCAAAAAGAATGTCCTCGATTCTATCAAGATCCGTGATAAGGTCGAATCCCGAATCCGACACATCATCATTCGCGAAAATTTCAATGGGAACCAGATCCATTTTCACGGAAAGTATGTCATGTTGGCGCGAGACTTCCTCTTGAAATGAATCATTGAATGTGGCAAGGCGCTCGGTTGCCTCCGTGACCGTAAGTTGCCTGCCACTGTCCAGCATGAGTGGCGAAACAGCTCCCGTGAGAACTTTCTTGACATCTTCCTCGGGATAATTGAACCGCTGGGCTGTGAGCTTCACCGCTTCGGTATACGGCCGATTGTTAAACTGTTCATGGATGAGGATGTAGAGATCTTCTCCTGGAGCTTTGCCTTGTTTGGCGCTGAAAAGATCGTTTAAATCCGTATCGGAAATTTTTCCAGAAATATTTTCCGCTGTTTTTTGGAAAAAAGAAGCTGAGGAGCTGAGTGAATTTTGCGTAAAATCAATACAGTCCTCGGAATCATTTTCTGCGGCGAAAGTGAGAAGAGGAATGAGAAGCAGACCGAACAGGAGCAAGATGCCGAAAAACCATAAAGGAATAATTGACGAGGATTTCGAACTTGTGAAAATTGTTGCAATGCGAGGAAGCAAGCCATTTTCCGACGGAGCCGTACTCATTGGTACGGCGACGAGGGAATGGCATAGCTGACGACGCAGTGCACAATTTTCACAAGTTCCTTTATGTGCAATTCGGAGTTGAGACATT
>JACRIC010000067.1 GCA_016235915.1 Candidatus Peregrinibacteria bacterium | reverse complement strand
CATCCGAGACATCGCCACTAAAGCAACTTTCGCCTTAAAGTCCGAACTGAATTTTTTCCTTTTTTCTTCTGTCATTTTTTTGAGGGTTATTTGGTAGATATTCTACCTTATACGCCTGTCCTATTTTACGGGACCATTATAGTGGCTGTAGTGGTTGGGATATGCCTGGGCAGGGTTGTGATTCTTATAGAAAAAAATGGAAGCAATGGAATTTCGATACCGCATATAGCTATCCAGATGAATATAAATATACAAAATCAAAACAATATGTTTTTATACCACCAAAGCATGCTACTACTCGAAAAGCTCGTTATATCACCTTGGGATATGTGAACTATGATGGACGATTGCAACTTTATTATGATTATGACTATGTCAGTCAATATGCTTATTATGATGCGTGGGTTCCTTATAATAGCACAACGCTTTATGGTATTTGGAAAATTTATCTTAGTGATGTAACGAGTAACAGTGAATCAACAAATTGGTATGCTATTGCGTGGGATGCAGCGAAAGTGGAGTATTAAACGAAATATTGTATATTTTAAAATAGTTCTATTCTTTTGATGCAGGGCGTGTTGAAGTGTACAATGTCAGTTTTTCCCATTCCTGAAAAGTGAGGGTTTCCGCACGGGCTCCGGGATTTATTTGGCATGAACGAATCCAATTTTCGGTTGTTTCTTTGGGGATGCTTAAGTTGTGAGAAAGCGCGTTTGCCAGATTTTTGCGTTTGGACTGAAATCCAGCAGAGATTATTTTGAAGTAGTTGAGGAGATCGCAAGTTACACGCGGGAGAGCGAGTGGTTTTATTTGAATGACCGCGGAATCCACTTTTGGTTGCGGGTAGAAATTTCCGGCTTTTACATGAAAAAGCATTTTTACATCGGAAAAAGTTTGAATGTTTAAGGCGAGCATGTTGAGTTTCCCTTCGCGCGCCGTGATTTTTTCCGCGACTTCTTTTTGGACCATGAGGGTCATGAGAAGTGGGGGACGAGCGGGCATTATGTCACCCTTCGAGTGCCTCAGGGTGACATCTTTGAGAAAATGGTTGATAAGTGGTGAGGTGATGAGATAGGGGATATTGGCCACAATTTTGTAGGACGTATTCGGAGGATCGATACGCAAAGCATCGTTTTCGAGAATGATGACGCGTTCTTGCAGTTGTTTTTCTTTGAGCGTTTCCCGAAGAAGCGGAATAAGCGTGAAATCTTTTTCCACCGCGATGACGTTCGATGTTTTTTCTGCGAGTTTGCACGTGAGCGTTCCGATGCCGGCGCCGATTTCCAAAATAGTGTCATCGGGCTTGATGTCCGCTGTCGCCACGATTTTTTCAAGAATATGTTCGTTTATGAGAAAATTTTGGCCGAGATTTTTTTTGAGAGTAAGGCCGTGGGAGGAGAGGAGGGCTTTGATGGAGGTTATGTTGGTGAGGTTCATAATGTTTGATGTATTCTTGGAGATTGCTTCGTCACTCGCGAAGAGAAGACGCATTCCGCAGAGCTCCATGCGTGCTCGCAATGACAAATCGTTTCCGCACCTCTTCAATTATCAAAATACTGAAAGAGGCAATCACCACCGTGAGCCATTCGTATACGGAAAGATGCGTGGTGTGAATGAGTTTTTGCAAGAATGGCACCTCTATAAAAATGATGAGCGTTAAGATGGAAAGAGTGATAGCGCCCAAGAGATGTTTATTGGTAAAAAATCCTATTTTAAAAATAGAATTTTTTTCAGAGCGGCAATTTAATGCGTTTATCATTTGAATGAATAGCAAAAGGGCAAAAGCCATAGTTGAAGCCTTGATGTAAACCCCGCTGTCTTGCGGTACAATGGCGCCCCATGTCCAGCTTTCCTTTGAGAGCGTTATGAAAAATATTGCGAATTCGACGGAGCCCATGGCAAATCCATTGACCATAGAGCGGATGATGGTGTTTTTTTTCAATATGTGATCGGTGGGACGCCTTGGTGGAGTAGCCATGACATCTTTTTCCGATGGTTCGAGAGAAAGCGCGATGGCGGGCAAGACGTCTGTTCCCAAATTTACCACCAAAATGAGAATGGCGGTGAGAGGCGATGGCATCCCGAGAGCTATGGCGGTAAAAACCGTTACGAGCTCTCCGATATTTCCGGAAAACATGTAAAAAATGAATTTTTTTAGGTTTTGATAGATGGTTCGGCCTTCTTTCACGGCGGTAACAATAGTTGAAAAACTGTCATCGGCGAGCACCATGTCTGCGGCAGAGCGGCTTACGTCACAGCCAGTTATTCCCATGGCAATTCCAATATCGGCGCGTTTGAGAGCTGGCGCATCATTGACGCCGTCTCCGGTGACGGCCACGATTTCGTCCAGTTCCTTGAGCGTGTTTACGATTTTGAGTTTATGTTCGGGACTTACGCGGGCAAAAATTATTTCTTTTTTTTCTTTGAATAATCTTTTCAATGCTTCAGTATCGAGATTTTCCAATTCGTTTCCCGTTATGATTTTCAGATTTTTTTCATCTTGTACGAGACCGATTTCCTGCGCGATGGCTTTTGCGGTGAGACCGAAATCTCCGGTGACAATGTAAATTTGTATCCCCGCTTTTTTCGCGAGCGCTACGGCTTCTTTCACCGTGCTTCGTGGCGGATCGATCATGCCCATGAGTCCGACGAAGATGAGATTTTTTTCCACTTCTTCTTTGTGATATGTTTTTTTTGCCATGAGACCAATTTCCCGATATGCAAACGCAATGACTCGCAAAGCTGAAAGTGCCATCCTTTCATTTTCCTTTACAATTTCTTCTTTTTTTTCTTCGGTCAGCGGAATATTTTTTCCATTTTGAAAGATATGGGTGCAATGTTTCAACAGTTGATCCGGAGCGCCTTTGGTATATGCCGTGATGGATTTTGTGGCGGTTTTATGAATCGTGGTCATCATTTTTCTGCCTGAATCAAAAGGGAGTTCGAATATTCTCGGATATGCTGTATAAAAAGTTTCCCGATCGAATCCAAGTTTCATTCCGACGGTTAGGAGAGCCGCTTCGGTCGGATCGCCGAGAGGAATCCAGTGTTCAAATTTTGCATTGTTGCAGAGAGTGGCGATACGAGTGAGAAGTTCCAAAGATGAGGCAATATCGGGCGATTGTTTTTGGAGAATTTTGAAATCGTGAATCGGGTCTT
>JACRIC010000070.1 GCA_016235915.1 Candidatus Peregrinibacteria bacterium | reverse complement strand
GAGATCTTCAATGGTGCTTTCCGCTTGGAGGTAATGCCATGAACTTGCCGCAAGAGCGGTAGATGTTGTGAGTGTTACGGTATAGGTGGTGCTGTTATATGAGACGGATGTCAGTGGCACTTCCGTATCATATGTCCAGTTTCCGTCGCTGTCGTATTTGAGATTGTAGTTGTCAATGTCGGAGGCTGTGGTGGAATCGAGTCCTTCCGAGAATGTCATGGTAAATGACGAGGTGTTTGTTGGGACGCTTGAAGAATTTGGCGAATAAGAAGTGACCCATGGTTGAGAGGTCGTATCCGAGTAGCTTTCCGCGGTAAATGCCGCTGGTTCAGATGGTTTTGGGATGGATCGACCGGCGTTTGTTTCGCTTGACTGCGGATCTGTGCTTGCTACTGCATAGGCGATGTAACGAGTTCCTTCTTCGATAGAATTGTATTCGATGTTGCTCCAGTCGTTGTTGGCGATGCTTGGGAAATTGGTGCGGCTGTCATAATAGAGGTAATAGGTGCTGTCGGCTCCATCAAAACTTTGAGTCGTTCCTGCGGTGCTTGTTGTCAGTTCCGCGGAATTTATGCGGTAGAGCGATGAAAAATTAAATCCAACGCTTTCGGGAATGAGATAGAGGTCAACGTGAAAATCTGTGTCGGATGTTACTCCGCTGGAATATGAGGGAAGGACGTAGTCGACTCCGATATCGTTTTTGTCGAGCCAACTGTTGGCTGTGTCAATGTCGCTGAGTGTCACGCTGGCGACTGGCGCCAAGGAGGTTGCTGTTATTGTGGGAGCGGTCGAGGTGTTGTCAGCGTTTCCAGAGGTGTCTGTCAGAGAGTTTGCTGGATTGACCGTTTTTCCGATGAGATCGGTTGAGAGATTGTTTTTTAATGTGACTACGAGCACGCTCGATCCCCACCATGTCAATACGGGTTTTGCTCCGGAATCGCTGTAGGAACCGGATGAAGGCGGAAGCATGGCAGAGACATTATTTGGCGTGGCGCTGGTCATATCCATCGCTTCGCTGAATTGGAAGGCGATCTGGTCGCCGATGTCTTTTGCTTGCCCATTTCCTAGGGCGTCCGTGATGAGTTCCGCTTTGATGAGTGTCGGAGCGGTGTTGTCGAATCGTTTTTGACCGTAAGCCCAATTGTAGGATGTTCCCGCGGATGGAAGGGAATAGTAAAATGGTCGGTCGGTGGTAATGGTCGGGCTTGTTCCGAGAGTAATCGTGAGCGTGTCATTCGTCGCTCCTCCTCCACTGCTTACGGCGGTTGTTGGACTGCTTCCAAAGCTTAATTGATACCAGTTTGCGTCGTATTGATAAATGTACCAGCTTAAGCCGTATGTCGTGATGTACGAAAAATCCATGCTCTGATTAAAAGTCATGCGGATGCGGTTTCCCGCGCTCACTCCTCCATCGAGCAGTTCTATTTTTGTCAGTCGTGGCGTTACGGAGAGCGAGAGATTGGATGTTTGCACGGTCGTGATGCTCGGCTGTGTGCTTCCAGTGGTAGTTATTCCGCTTAAAGAGACCGTAAAGGTCGTTGATGCCGGCAGTCCGGTATCATCTGTTTTTATCGCTACGTAAAAAATATCATTGCTCGTGAGGGAGACGTTGGTGTCGGGAGTAATGGTAAAAGCTCCATTTGAGCCATAATTGAGTGAACTTGAGGAAAGTAAGACTTGTTCGTCGGTATATCTTTCAAAAGTTCCCGCGGTTCCGGAAGAAGAATCTTTCCAAAGTTGCCAGCCTCCGGAGTGTACTCGATTATCTTCGAGCACGTCCGAGGTTGCGGCGCTTCCTGTTGCGCTACTATTTAAAATAACATTGACTCCTGACAGGGTTTCTCCTGTTTCTACTCCTGGGAATGTGATTTTAAATACCGGCGTGAGCGAATTTTCTTTTACGGTTGTGGTGGATGTTACCAGTGATGTGACGGTCACCGAGCTTGACACTGCAAAAATTGCGGTCTGCCAAGACCAGAAGAGCAGTCCGCTGAGAAGGACGATCATCCCTCCAAGCGAGAAGATTTTTGTTTTCATTTTTGTTTTGAAAATGATGTAAAAAAAGGATATATAAACCGTTTTTTTGTCGGGTTTATCCGTTTATTCTATCATTTTTCATCTGGAAAAGCAAGTCGAAATTGTCAACAATCTCTTTTGATTATTTTCGCTTATAAAAAATTTTCTCATTTTCGATTCCAGGGATTCGGAGATCGATGTATTCTAGAGGCGTGTTATAGATGTCGAGGTTGGACAAGGCGCGTTTTAATTTTTCGAATTGTTTTTTCAGGTCTTTTTGAGTGTCGAGCCAGACCATAAATCCTTTTTCTGTCCGTAGATGCACTTCTCGTTCAATCGGTTTGTACAGAGCGTCCACCACTTTCATGGCAAATATTTCTTCGAACATGTGTATGCTTTCCAGTGTAAAGTCGAGATTTTTTTTATCGATAATTTCCTTGCCAACGACGAGGGATTTTTCTGTTGACATTTTCAGATATGGCAGTGTGGCATTTTCTTTATTTTCCGTCACCAGCACGCCTTTTTCATTTATTTGAAATTTTTTTTTAAAGTCCCCGAAAGTGTTGGTGAGATTGGCCACGACGGGATAGGCGATGAGTGAAATTTTTACACTGGATGGAATCTGTTTTTTTATGGCAATTTGCTGAATTTCCGGGTGAGCGGTTATTATTTTTTTTTGTAAAATTTCAGTATCGAAAAGAAATATGTTTTTTCGCAAAAAAGGAGCGCTGATTTTTTTAAAAGAATCAATTTCGACAAAAGAACCTTTCCTTTCTATGATTATTTTTTGGATACGGAAGTTTTCTGAGAATACCAGGAAAAAAATCGTGCCGGCGAAGAGCGTTATCGTCAAGAGTGAAAGGAGTTTTCTTTGCGCATTTGAATGTTTGCGTCGCTGAGGCATATGGGAAAAGAGTTGTCCCTGCACGGCGCTTATGGGTTTTCGTCGTCGTTTTTGTAAGAGGTGTCGGTAATGCGGTCTAGTCATGTATGTCAACGATAAAGTGATATTGAGGAACCTCTGAAAATCGTGCACTGCGCAGTTTACCCGTCGCTGAAAATTTTTTTTCAAAGAATTCAAACCAGTTTCTTTGTGTAAAATCGTGGAGGATGGGAATATAAAGCGAAGTAACATACATCGTTTTTTCGCTTATCGTGTTTTGCGTGAGTGTTGTCAAAAGATTTCGATCCAATGTCAGGAGCTCTGAATACAAAAAATTGAAATCCATGAGTTTTTTGTAAAAATTTGGCTGATTTTTTATCCGATCGTTAAATTTTTCGCAGGCAACGAGCTCATGAGTTGTGGCATCGAAAGAACAGCCGTGCACGCGACAATCATGCGGTCGGTCGGAGTAAACAGAGCAGAGATTTTTTACGAGCAAAGGGCAGGAGATGCGCGTGTTGTGGAGTGCATGAGCGAAATCAGCGCGTTTTTCAAAGAGCGTTTTTTTGTCGATATTGAATGCCTGATATTGGTTCCAATTTTTTTCTGAGAGTTTTTCGGAGATTTTTTCCGCTTTTTTTTGAAGTTCTCTTCGGGACGTTCGGTCGAGCGCGGCGAAATGGACACTGACGGAATACGCTTCCACCAATGAAACGGGAAAGAGTTGTTCACAGCAGAGAGAGCAGTGTTTGGCGCACGGAAGTTTCAGCGAGCGGTATACCAAATCTGCTTCCTTTGAAACCCGGGCAAAGAGAGTTTCCAAAGATTCCATGATTTCATGAGTGCTCGGCATGGACTAGTGGAAAATGAGAAGAAGCGGAAAGGTAATCAGCAAGATGATGATTTCCGGCAAATATGCTGGGCGAGAAAGAGCCCAATTTGATATGCGTATCATGATATCGCTCCAAATTCGATATATGAGAAAGAGGAGCAATATGCTGAAGAGTGAACTGAGAAATACATTGTAGGCTAAGGTAAGGCCGATGGTGGATCCTGATATTTTCGCAAAGACGAACGTGTCCAGAAAACTCCCAAGATTCGCTCCGAGCGCATACGGAATGAGCATTCGGGAGGCGAGGCTTGTATTTTTATTAAACAGTTCTTTGATTTTTGAAACGAGGGTTTCGTGGGTGTATAGGGGAATGAGAATGCTGAGTGTTACGGTGATGGAGAGCGTGAGTGCGCCGATGATTGTTCCCATTAAAAACGCAAAGAAGCGAGTGCGAAGGAGTTTTGAGAGCTGATATCGGAAAGGATTTTTTTCAAAGTCGTGTTCCGAGAAGTCGATGATGTAAAATACTTTATTGAGAAGTTCAATGACGAGAATGACCATGATGAATCCTATAAGAAAGGTGAGAACGGGGCCAATTTGACTGAGCGAAATAGCGGCGATGTTGTGAGTAAAAGATTCGCTGATAAATTTGGTCATTGGTCCCTGGCCGGGCGAGTGGAGCGCTTGCGCCATGTTTTCGTCGATTTTGAGGAGATGGAGTATTTTTCCAAAAAATATGGCGAGGAGCGAGGTGCTCAGGATTGCCAGAAAAGTGAGAAGTCCCACATTGATACTTCGCCGATAACTTTGACCTTTAAGGTAGAAAATAATCCCAAGAAAGAGAATCACTGCCGCCGAACCGATGCGTGATCCGAGGATGAGGTAAAAACCTTCGTCAAAATTCAGGATGTCATGGCCGACAAGATTCATCCCGAGTACGGCGATAGAAGTGCTGTTTACCGTCAAAAAAGAAGTAAACCAGCCGATGCCCATACTAGCCAGAGAGCTGTTTACATATTGTTTGATATATTCGCGCAGAGTGTCGGAAAAAGGTTCAATTCCGACTTTTATGAATTCGATGGCGAGGATGAAGGTGAGGAGGAAGAGCGCGACGGCAATGATTCTTGTTGAAAAACGCACGGTTTTGGCGAATATGCGTGAAGAAGTCAGAGCGTATTTTTTTTTTGGAAATGGAAAAATCGGCATGGCTCTGTGGGTTTTTCTGAATGGTCTTTAGGCTTTTTTTGTTGTCAGTCGCGCTTCGCGTCGCGCTCGAGCTTTTGCTTTGTTCTTCTTTTTTCGGAGTTTACTTTTCGGTCGGGTTTTATTGACGCTGACACAACCGTGTTGTTTGGAGGCATGGGCGTTGGTCATGGGATTTTGTATTGAAATTTTAGAGAGGACTTTTTTAGATTACGAGAGGCAAGGAGAAAAGTCAAAAGGCAAATTGGAAATTG
>JACRIC010000069.1 GCA_016235915.1 Candidatus Peregrinibacteria bacterium | reverse complement strand
TGCAAAAAAATTTCTTGGGCACGCCCTGATTTGAACAGGGGACCTCTACGATGTCAACGTAGCGCTCTAACCAACTGAGCTACGTGCCCCAGTTTTTTTTTCGCAAAGCGAAAAAAAACAAGTTCTTTCTCTGAAATTCACAAGATAGAATATCACTCATCCCCTTATTTATGCAAACATCCATCTTTCATTTCATAAAAAATTCATAAAAATTTTAGAAAAATTTAATGTTTGAAGTTTATGCTATCAAACAGGAACGGAAGTTTTTACAACATCATGAGTATTTTTTCTCTTGTATCCATTTTTCATCGGCTCCGTGGCAATATCCTCGATTTTCTCTTTCCGAGGCGATGCGTGGGCTGTGGAACGATTGGTTCGCATCTGTGCCACGCATGTCTCACCGCCATTCCGCTTCTTTCCAAACAATCCTGCCCTCTCTGTCGCCGCGAAAGTTCGGGAGGAGAAATCTGTCAACCATTCTGTGGAGAGCCTTTGATTCCTCGTTCTTTTGTGAATAAAAATCATTGGCAACAGCGGTATGTCCGCGGAAACTCGGGACTTTTTTTTGTTTCACTCGCCATTGAAAGAGACCTTCTTCACCAACGAGTTCAACGAATTATCGAAGAGAAAATTCCCGTATTTCTCAAAAGCCGAGAGCCTCCTCCTCTCGATGCCCTTATCGTGGGCACGGAATACAAATCGGGTCATGTGCTTCCCAAAGCCATTCATCGGCTGAAGTATACTTTTGATATTGAATTGGCCGGCGAATTGGCGCACATCCTCATCAACCAATTTCATCGGCATTTCACGGGCAATTACTATTTTGAGGAATGGGTGGTGACTGCGATTCCACTCCATCAAAGCCGTGAACGGTGGCGCGGATTTAATCAGGCCGAATCTCTGGCGATTCACTTTTGCCAAACGATTTCACTGCCGTATGCGCGGCTTCTTGTTCGCGAAAAAAATACGCCGGCACAGGCGAAACTTTCTCGCAATGAGCGACTACGCAATGTGTTCTCTGCTTTTTCTCTTGCGCCCGACGCCGATATTGTCGGAAAAAATATTCTTCTCATTGACGATGTGTGCACGACCGGATCCACATTAATTCAATGCGCGGAAATTCTGAAACGGCATGGTGCGAAAAATGTCACGGGACTGGTGCTGGGGCGGGGATTTTAATTCAACGCTTCTCTTTTACACCGCTTGTCAACTTTTTTTCAATTTACGCGATGATTTTTTCACGTTACACTCGAAGAGGTTTTTTTTGATTTTCCAATGCGAATTGCCTTAGTACATGATTTTCTCGTCAAACTTGGCGGAGCCGAGCGCGTCCTCAAGGCTCTGGCTGATCTTTTTCCCTCAGCTCCGATTTATACGCTTCTCTACGATGAAAAATCGACCGGCCATATTTTTCCAAAAAATCGTATCCGAACCTCTTTTTTCCAAAAACTCCCCTCCTTCATCACCAAAAAACAACGCTATCTCCTTCCATTTTTCCCAAAAGAGATCGAAATGTTTGAATTTCGCGATTTTGACATGGTCATCAGTTCCAGTTCAGCCTTTGCTCATGGGATTATCGTTCCGCAGGAAACCGCTCATCTCTGCTACTGCCATTCGCCGATGCGTTATGCTTGGGATTGGACTCATGAATACCGTACCGAACAACACGTCGGCCCCATTCGACAAGCGGCTATGGCGCTTCTTCTGAAAAAAATCCGTATGTGGGATCAGATTGCGAAAGATCGGCCTGACCGCTATCTCGCCAATTCGCGAAATGTTCAGGCGCGGCTTCGGAAATATTATCGTCTCGATTCCACCGTGGTCTATCCTCCTGTCGATATCGATCGTTTCAATGTCCACAAAGGCCATGAGGATTATTTTCTCATTATTTCGACGCTCACGCCTTATAAAAGAATTGAGCTTGCCATTTTGCTGTTTAATAAACTCAAACGGCATCTCATTATTGTGGGTGATGGGAGCGATACGGCGCGTTTGCAAAATCTCGCGGGAAAAACCATTGAATTTACCGGTTTTCGGCCGGATGACGTGGTAACCGAGTATCTGCAAAATTGCCGCGCGCTTATTTTCCCGGGAGAAGATGATTTGGGCATAGTTCCCGTGGAAGCGATGGCGTGTGGAAAACCCGTTCTCGCGTATGGAAAGGGCGGGGCGCTGGAAACGGTTCTATCCGGAAAAACTGGCGAATTTTTCTCCGAGCCGACGGTGGAATCCATGGAAGACGGACTCGCGAGACTTCTCGCGCATGAAAAAGAGTATAATCCTGATGTTATTCGTCAACGGGCGGAGGAGTTTCGAAGGGAACGATTTGAAAAGGAAATACAGCAGGAAATTTTACCTTTACACCATCATCAACCATGACCATTGAACGACCATCTTGCGTAGAAATTCCAGAATCATGGAAGGATTGTCGCATTTCAGGACTCGATATTGCCTCCTGCGTGAGACTTTCACAATTATTTTTAGCATCTGTCAGGAATGACACTGAAAAAATTTCTGCTATACTGACGGCGCTTGTCGCCTCAAATTCCTTTCATGTATCCCATGCCCGAAGACGTTTCCTTTTACCGCAAATATCGGCCACAAGTGTTTGAAGACCTTGTGGGGCAGGAACATATTAAAACGACCCTGCTGAATGCTCTCCGGAAACGGCGACTTGCTCACGCCTACCTTTTTTGCGGGCCGCGCGGAACGGGAAAAACCACCACCGCTCGCCTCATCGCCAAAGGATTTAACTGTCTGAATCTTCAAAAAAACGCGGAACCTTGCAATACCTGCGAAATTTGCGTCAGCATCACTGAAGGCAGGCTTATTGACGTTATTGAAATTGATGCGGCTTCGAATCGCGGCATTGATGAGATTCGCGATCTTCGAGAAAAAGTGAGATTCGCACCCACTCACGCCGCTAAAAAAGTGTACATCATCGACGAGGTTCACATGCTGACCAAAGAGGCTTTTAACGCGCTTCTTAAAATGCTCGAGGAGCCGCCTTCACATGTAAACTTCATTCTCGCGACTACGGAGGCCTACAAAGTTCCTGAAACCATCATTTCGAGGTGTCAGCGTTTTGATTTTCAACGAATTACCATCGATGTGATCGTCAATCGGCTCAAGGCGATTGCTGAAATGGAGAAAATTTCAGCGGATGAACATGCTCTGAAATTCATTGCTCGGGCGGCGGAAGGAGGGCTTCGCGATGCCATTGGGCTTTTTGAACAGATGACGGTGGGAAATTCTCTTACTTTTGAACATGTGAAAGAATATCTCGGACTTGTCGGCGAAAAAACACTTTCGGCCTTTATCGCTTGCCTCTTAAATCGCGATGTGCCTCATGCTCTGGAATACATCAACACTTTGTATCAGGAAGGCGCGGATCTCACTCAATTTAATAAAGAATGTCTTGGATACCTGCGCGACCATCTCCTCTCTGCGGTTTCCAAAGATGCTTACAATGATATGCTCCGCTACCTCGAGCTCATCAGCGCTTTTCAGGAAGCGCATGAAACGCTCAAAAGCGCGATCATCCCTCAGCTTCCTCTCGAAATGGCCATTATCAAGAGCTGTTTTGGAGATCGGACACATCGGGCGATTCGCACGGCGCCGACTGAAACTGAGACGTTGCCGAAAGTTGTTTCGCAGGCGGCACAAAGCGCGCAACAGGCACAGCCGACGCATTCCGCTTCCCCGCCGACTCATCAGCCTTCGTTTGACACATTAACTTTTGATCTCATTTGCCAACATTGGCCGCGCGTCTTGGAGCATATCAAAACACCCTCCACTCGAATGTCTCTCTCTCAAGGGACGCTGACATCGCTGACCGCTCAAACGCTGACGATGAATTTCAATTCTCGTTTCCATCTTGAAAAAGTCGAAGCGCCGAAAAATCGACAGGAAATTTCCACGGCACTTTTTTCGGTGTTCCAAAAACATATTCTTTTAGAATATGTGCTTCGTGAAATCATGCTCGATCCCACGACTTCGGCGCTGGATCGAAAAACGTCTTTTGACTCCTTGCCAACTGTTGAAAAATCCGAGGAGGTATCCGGCGTTGCTCTCGCGGAAAAAACGGCGGAGCTTTTTGGGGGAGTGGTGGAGGAGGAATAGTTATAAAGTTTGTAAAGTTCTTAAAGTTTATAATGTTTGAGATTGTTTTTTTATGTGTCTTGCTGACCGAGATCCTTCGTTTTGCTCAAAATGACATCCCTCTCTTCCCTCCCCGATTATTCTCAAAAATTGCCGGATT
>JACRIC010000066.1 GCA_016235915.1 Candidatus Peregrinibacteria bacterium | reverse complement strand
CACTCTCGATGCTCTCCGACTCACCCAGAAATATAAAATTTCTGTTGGTGAACTTGGAAAACGGTACGAAGCCGAGCTTTCACACATGTCTCTTTCCGCGGTTCGATCAAAAATGAAAAAACGGAGAGATGTTTTGTATGGAGCTGTTCGCTTGGGGCTGAAATCTTCGGCGCATTCGGAATCCGGTCTTTCTGGAGGAGATGCGTATAAACTCTGGATCCGGATCCGCCAGCGAAAAGGCATGATGGGAAATAAAATGACGCTCCGCGCCATGGCGTACGCTCTGGCTGTCGTGGAACAAAACGCGGCTATGGGACAGATCGTGGCCTTTCCCACGGCAGGAGGAGCCGGAGTGGTTCCCGGAGTTCTTTTCAGCGGTGCTGAATGTTTTCGAGCGAGCAAAAGAAGGCTACTTTCTGGGATGTTCGCGGCCGCCGCGGTTGGAATCGTGATCGCGGAGGGAGCCACCTTCTCTGCCGCGGCCGCAGGCTGTCAGGCCGAAATAGGCGCGGCGGCCGCCATGGCCTCTGCAGGTCTCACGGAAATGCGAGGGGGCACGCCGAAGCAGTGTTTCGACTCTGCTTCCATAGCTTTGAAAAGTTATCTCGGGTTGGTTTGCGATCCGCTCGCGGGTCTGGTGGAAGCGCCCTGTGTGAAACGAAACGCTCTCGCGACTCAAGCCGCCATTGGCGCCTCTGATCTGGTCATGGCCGGCATTCACAGTCTCATTCCCTTTGACGAGATAGTTGCCACGATGAAAAAAATCGGCAAAATGATGTCGCCGAAACTGCGCGAGACTGCGTTAGGAGGATTGGCCGTTACCCCGACGGGAATTTTAGCAAAAAAACGGTTGGAGGAGCGGATGAATGGGAACTCATGCGGTGCGTGTAGTCAGCGTTGTCGTGAAAAACCCGTGTAGAATCCTCATATTACAATGTCATATTTTTTAAAAAAATCAAGTTTCTTTATGTGACAAAGCTCTGCTTCGTTATTATAATCCTTCCGTCAAAGACAGCAGGCATAGGAACTTCGGTTCCTAAAAAGTCCTGCCGAGACCATGCATGAAGTAACTGCTGATGCTCTCTGTCTTTGGATCAGTATTTTTTTATGTGTTTCCCATGCCTCTCACCCGAGCAAACAAACAGGCTCTCATCGTGGATATCGCCGAGCGTCTGAAAAAAGCTTCTTCTGTTATTTTTTCAGATTATCGCGGACTCACGGTCAAAGATATGAATGCACTCCGCCATCTTCTTCGCGAAAAAGGGATGGAAATGAAAATCATTAAAAAAACTTTCATACGGCTTGCCGCGAAAAACGCCGGCATTTCTGAGCCCGATGATGCGGCTCTCGAAGGTCCGATTTCCGTCACTTTCAGCTACAGCGATCCGATTTCTCCGGCCAAAATCCTCCACACCTTTTCACAAGCGCACGAGGCTCTGCAGATTCGAGGAGGGTTTATGGATGGGAAAATTCTGAAACGGGAAGAAGTGAACGCCCTCGCCGTGCTTCCTTCCAAAGAAGAACTTTTGACTCGTCTTGTTTGGACTTTTAATGCTCCCATTTCCGGCTTTTATACTGTGATTCGTGGCACGCTTTCTGGTTTCATGAATGTTCTGTCCGCGCTTTCTGTCATTCCTGACAGAAAGGTCGCCTGAGGCGACCGCTTCTGATCAGGAATCTCTCGTAATTCATGAAAGATTTCTGCGTTCGCAGGAATGACAGAAGTGCAGAACGGCAAATATACTCTATAATTATTTAACCACTTTCCCCATGTCAGACAACACCACTCTCAGTTCCGATGCTCAAAAAATCCTCGAGCTTGTAGAAAAACTCTCCGTTCTTGATCTTTCCACCCTTGTAAAAGCGATGGAAGAAAAGTTTGGCGTGAGCGCCGCGGCTCCCATGGCCGTAGCCGCTCCTTCTTCTGCTGGTGGCGCCACCGCCGCCGCCGAAGAACCTACGGAAGTGAATGTCGAGCTTACGAGTTCTGGCGCGCAAAAAATTCAAGTTATTAAGGCTGTCCGCGAAATTACCGGACTCGGCCTGAAAGAAGCAAAAGACATTACCGATGCCGCTCCAAAGATGCTCAAAGAAAAAGTCGCGAAAAAAGATGCCGATGAAATGAAAGCGAAACTTGAGGCGGCTGGCGCGACGGTGACGTTTAAGTAACGGTCAAACTTATTGAATCGCAATGCCAGTCGAAACTTCTAGACTTTCGGCTGGTTTTTTGCTAAAATAAAGAGAAGATTTTAGGAACCTCTAAAAAACGTACCATTTTATTGCAATTTTTTTCATTTTTTCATGGAAAATTCTCAAAAACCGCCGGCAAAACCATCTTTGCTTGAAAATATCGTTTCGCGCAAAACCGATCGGGATCTTCCCAAGCTCATTTTGGGGCCGAAGCCTGCAAAAACCGCTCCGGATATCATTCAATTCGGCGTTGATAATAAACTCAAGGCCGCTCGAACATTTTGTCAGATTGTTTTGGTATTGGCCATACTCTCTGCCACTTTCTTTAAAATTGAACTGGATACGAATTTTCATCTTCTTAAAAAATATCTCAATTTTCCTACGCTGGCGAATGAGCTTACTGACGTTACTGAAGGCATTTCCCGTGTTCAAACCGAAATCAATTTTGAAAATATCGCTCTGGCCAAATTTCATCTCGATAAATTCGTCTATCTGTACAATTATCGAGGAATAACTCCTGAAAACGCCGAAGATCTCAAAGAACTTCAGGAGTCTCTCGCCATTATCCAATCCAAGGTTCATGCCCCTCTCTATTCGAGCGAAGTTCCGACGATTTCAGCTCAGATTTCCCTTCCGCCTGCTCCTGACGGTACTTTGCCTCTTCTTGAAACCTATTTGACTGATACATACCAACAAGCCCTTTCCACTTTTATCAATCAACAAAAAGATTCCCTTCGACAAAATCTTTCCTCGGAGGGAAGAGAAGAGTCCGATCTCGAAATAAAGATTTTGGAAAGTTTGCCGATTCTCGTTGCAAAAAGAACCGCTCTGGATACTCTGCTCTCGGAATATGATCCCGAAACACTGACGAGCGTTTCTGTGAAAAACCTTGTCAAAGAATTTACTACCATCAGCAAAAATGACTATGCGATTATTTCCGCTATTAAAGATGGCAGGACCCGCTGGACTCACAACCTCACGAATATAGAAAACATCACGAACAAAGTGGATTTTTATTTTGGAGAACCAAGTGTTGCTGATCTTGCCAAGGTTTTTTACCGGTCGTATATCTTTGATGCGGATAAAAATACGATTACGGTCAATGGAGAAATTCGGACGGATAACGTCATGGTATTTTCTGAGCTTATTTCCCTCATTGAGGCATTTGAATCTGCTCCAGAATTTCAATTGACCAATGAAATTCGAAGATTCGCAAAGTCGGAGCAGGATGATAAATATGTTTCGCAGTTTCAATTTATCCTTTTTATCAATCCGCCTTCGGAAGTTCCGGTGGAGGCTCCAGTTTCAGCTCCAATCGAAAAACCTTCGCCTGCACCCGCTCCGAGAACCTCATTGCCTCTTAACCCCTTGTAAACCATGGACATCGCCCTTGAAAAAAAAATAAAAAGGACTCTGAAACGCGCCAAAATATATATGCTCGTCGCGTTTGTGATTTTGGGCGTGTCGGCATATTATTCTTTCACTCAATATCTCAATTTTCGTGAAATGCAATCGGCTCTGCAAACTGGGCAAAAACTTCTTTCGGCTCTTCAGGTAGAGGCTGGCGACCTGAAAACCGAGTATAATTTCGCCAAAGACGAATATCTTCTAAAGCAAACCTCTCGCGCAGAAGAAATTTCTGCGGTTTTTCCGAAAAACGAGGCGATTCACACGCTGACGACTTCACTGGAAAAATATTTCATTGACAATAATACCGGCAATAATCGCATTTTTTTGACCAGCGTGGATTATGCACCGCCCACGGCGCCGAAAACCGCGGACAAGCAACCAGCCGACTACATGGTGCTTCCCATCACTCTTTCCATCGAAAGTTCGCAAGATAATTTTATGAAGTTTTTGAAATATCTGGAAAATTCGGGATCGTTTGAAGGAAAAACAAGGCTGATGTCGCTCCAATCCATCAGCTTCACGGTTCCTGAAGAAAAAAAAGAGGATGCGGAAACAGCGCCCGGAACCAAAACGCTGAGTTTTACATTGAAAATCAATGCTTACTTTCAAAAAGGCGTATAAATGCAATCATCCAAACTCCATTTTCTCTCCGAAGCCATTATTGCCGGAAATATCCCGAATATTGTCATGTACACCATTGTGCATGCCATCGAGTCGCGGGCTTCCGATATCCATGCCGAACCTGAAAAAAATACGGTTCGTATCCGATTTCGCATAGACGGAGTGCTCCGGCCGATTGTTGAATATCCGCTCAATATTCATCCTGCGATTATTTCGCGCGTTAAAATTATGTCGAATTTAAAAATTGACGAACAACGCATCCCTCAGGACGGTCGATGTCAAATCACGACTGAGGACAACCGCGATATGGACCTTCGCGTCTCCACTTTTCCGACCGTGAATGGCGAAAAAATGGTTTTGCGTATCCAAGACGAAGCGAAAGAAATTCCTTCTCTCGAGGATTTGGGACTGGAAGGACAAAATCTGCAAAGAATTATGGCCGGCATTCGCGAGCCGAACGGCATCATCCTCACCTCTGGACCGACAGGATCTGGCAAAACAACGACACTCTACTCGTGCCTCCACCTTCTCAATAAAACCGATGTCAATATTCTTACCATTGAAGATCCTGTGGAAATTCAAATGGATGGCTTAAATCAAAGCCAGATTCATCCGGACATCCGTTTTACTTTTGCCACGGGACTTCGCTCCGCGCTCCGGCAGGATCCTGATATTATGATGGTGGGAGAAATCCGTGACCGCGAGACGGTGGACATCGCCATCGAAGCGGCGCTCACGGGACATCTCGTTCTTTCTACCATTCATACCAACAGCGCGGTGGAAACGATCACTCGTATTCAAAATATGGAAGTTCCGCTTTTTCTGATGACATCCACGGTGAATGTGATTATCGCGCAAAGGCTGGTGCGAAGAATCTGCGAGCATTGCCGCGAAAAATACATTCCTGATGAGGATACTTTATCTCTCGTGAAACATGCGCTTTCCAATCTTCCGCCAAGTGAGACGGTGGATTCCGAGCTTCTGAAAAATCTTGTTTTCTATCGTGGAAAGGGATGCGAAGTGTGCGACAATATCGGATATAAAGGACGAGTGGGATTATATGAGGTTTTGAGCATGAATAATGAACTTCGGCGGCTCATCCTCAATCATATTCCGAGCATGGATCTTGAAGCGCAGGCCATGAAAGATGGTATGACCACGTTGGAGCAGAGCGGACTTTTGAAAGCCCTTCGCGGCGAAACGTCGCTTATGGAAGTGTACCGAGTGGCGAGACCGAAGAAATAGCTGTCATCCTCGACAGGAAGGTAGCCTTAGGCTACCGCTCCTGATCGGGGATCCCATTTATACCAATCAAATTAAAGATTCCTGATCAGGTGCGGTCGCTTCGCTCCCTTCCTGTCAGGAATGACACCTCTCCTCTATGCCCGAAAACACCCCCAAAAACCCGCAATTCACCATCAAGCTTCCCGACCAGCCCGGAAAGAGCGTGGACATGAACACGGTGGACAGCCGCGCCGAAGTCGCTTTGGAAAAAGAACAAGCAAAGGCTCGCTCTGCGGAAGTTATTTTCGATATTGACGACATGTTGGAACGCGAGAAAAAAAGCGTAGGCGGCATGGACTCCAATACCTTTTTCGGAAAACTCTACAACACCGTCAATCAGTGGGTAGTAAATCTTTCCCGAATCAAACTTAAGGAAAAAGTGGCTTTTTTCCAGCTTCTTTCTGTCATGATTGGTGCGGGAATTCCTTTTGTGAAGGCGCTTACTATTCTCGCGGACCAGACCACGAATCCGCGTTTTAAAACGGTCATTCTCCAAATGGCGAAAATGGTGGATAAAGGGTCGAGCCTCTCGGCGTCCATGTCCGTATACGATACTATTTTCACCGAAGCGCAGGTGGGAATGGTGGAATCGGCCGAGGCTTCCGGGCAAATGAATGAAGTCATGCGCCATCTCGCGGAGGATATGGAAAAGTCGCAGAAGATCATGGGGCGAATCCGCGGGGCAATGATTTATCCTTCCGTGATTTTCGGCATGCTGATTCTCGTGGGGTTTCTCATGCTCATTTTCGTGGTGCCGCAGATCGTGTCGCTCTTTTCGGCATCGAAAGTGGATCTTCCGTGGCCCACTCGACTCCTTATTTTCATGAGCACCGTAGCGGTTTCGTATTGGCCGGTGGTGATTCTGGGCGTTATCGGGCTCGTGGTGGCGGTTCATTTCATACGCAAAACCGAATCTGGAAAATATTTTTTCGATTCATTTCGGCTTGTGATTCCCGTGATCGGTCCTTTGTCAAAAAAAGTGTATATCTCGCGTTTTTCCCGCGGACTTGCGAATCTCCTGAAAGCCGGCATTCCGATTGTGAAAGCGCTGTACATCAATGCCCACGCGATTGGAAACGAGGTCTATAAAATACGCATCGAATCTGCGGCGGACGATGTGAAGCGTGGCATTCCGCTCGGAGAAAATCTTTCCGCGAGCAAAAATCTTTTCCCGCCCATGGTGTCGCAAATGATCGTGATCGGGGAGCAGACGGCTCAGCTCGACCTCATCGCGAATAAAATCGCGGATTTTTATGACGAAGAGGTGGATCTCGCGGTCGGGAGCCTCTCTAAAATTATGGAACCTCTGATAATGGTGATTGTGGGCGTGGGAGTGGGTTTTATGGTGTCCGCGATCATGATGCCAATTCTGCAACTATCCGACATAACATCGGCTTTGTAAAGAGTATTGAACAAAAAATTTGTCATTTTGATTTGATTTCTTTGCGAGTGGGAGTAGAATTGTGTTTAGAAAAATTTTTATATATTCATGTCATTGCGAGGTCGCCATAGGCGACCGAAGCAATCTCATCGCGCGTACTGTCATTGCGAGCCCAGAGGGCGAAGCGATCTCGTCGCGCGCGCGTTAAGATTGCTTCGTCGGTCGGTCGCCCGAGGCTACCTCCCTCCTCACAATGACAGTATTCCCTTATCATTCTTTAAATTTCATTCCTATGAAAAAAGAAAATAGCATCAGCGCGTGCGGCGGTTGCGGCGGCAAAAAGAAGAAAAAAGGCTTCACGCTCATCGAATTGCTTATTGTGATCACGATTATCGGTATTTTGGCGGTGGCGTTGTTGCCGAGGATTGTTGGGGCGCCGGCGAGAGCGAGGGACGTAAGTAGAAAGGCTAATTTAAATACTCTTGCTACGGCATTGGAGTCTTATATGTCTGATAATGGTTCTTATCCTTCGACAGCTGGTTGTACAAGTACGGATAGTACTGGTTTAAATGATGTTCTTGCCAGCTCTTTAGGCGCAGATGTTATATCTGATCCTGTTTCCACCAATACTCTTGATT
>JACRIC010000073.1 GCA_016235915.1 Candidatus Peregrinibacteria bacterium | reverse complement strand
TCAACGAACACTACACCTCGTACGGAATAGAAAAACTGGAAAAAGCGATCAGCGATGTCACGGGAATCATGCCGGATAAATATCTCGTCATTGACATGCAGACATTTTCCAAAGCGATTGATACCATCGGCGGCATCAACATCACGGTAGAAAAAGACCTTTCAGACATGGCCTACCCGGGTCCAAACGGCACCTATACCACATTTTCCATCGCGAAAGGGACGTATACTTTTGACGGAGAAACGGCGCTGAAATACGCCAGAAGCCGTCACTCGACCTCGGATTTTGATCGAGCGATTCGTCAGCAAAAAATTGCACAAGCGGTTGTAGAAAAATTAAAAGAAAAAGATTTTCTATCGCAAATAAAATCAAGCGCAAACATCTTTTTAGATATTTTGGAAGGAGTAAAAACTGACACCAGCGCTATGGAATTTTTGGCCTATTTCAAAAAATATCAGAAATATGAGCTCGAAACGGGAAATGTTCTCACCACTGCAAATTATCTCTCTTCAACCACAAACCAAAGAGGACAGTACATCCTTCTGCCGAAAACTGAAAATGATAACGAAATACAAAAATACCTCGCCGAACTCATATTGCAATGAAACGGCGCAACCAACCCTTCGGCTACGCCCAGGATAAACTCCGCAGTGCACAATTTTTAAAGGTTCTCATTTTAGAGGTTCTCATTACAATACCTGCGGCAACTGAATATACGCCACAATAACGAAGATCACTACCAGGATGGCGAGAACGATTTTTTGATTCATGGAAATAAAAATTTATTGATTTTAGAGTATTGTATCAAACTTTTTATTGAAAAGCAATGCTTTTTTTCGTACAATATGAAATGTGAATCCTGCCTCATCACATTCAGAAAATCCATCGTACCGCATCGCCAAGGCCGTAATCCTCATCGGATTTATCCTGGTTACATACATGCTGTACGCTTTAACGGTAGAAATGTATCAAAATTATCAAATTGATCGTCATATCACCGCATTCGAAACAAAAAACGAAACATTAAAACGAGAAAATACAGAAAAAATCCAGGATTTACAGTATTTTACTTCAGAAGCCTACATCGAAAAAATCGCAAAACAGAACCTCGGACTCATAAATTATGGAGAAGAAGTGATCGTATTGCCAGCTCTCGACGAGAGTATCGAACAGGACGGAACGAGCTCAAGGAAAACCGCAGACAGCTCAAACTTCGCCGCATGGTGGAAATTTTTCTTTGTAGAGAATGATTTTCGGTGAAAAACTTGCTTTTTCTGTGCTGAAAATCTAATCTAAAAAAGGTCTTCTTTCCGCGGGGTAGAGCAGAGGTAGCTCGTCGGGCTCATAACCCGGAGGTCGGGGGTTCGAATCCCCCCCCCGCAAAATTGCGAAGCAAACACCATACACAAAGCGCAGTGCGTCTTCAATTTGCAACCTGTTTACAATTTTCAAAAAAATCATTACTTGAAAATTGAAAATTCATGAGAACCTCTCAAAATCGTGTAATGCAAGGAGACAAGCCGTTTCCGACAGAGCCGTACTGTTTAAAGGTACGGCGATGAGGAAACAGCACAGTCGACGTAGCAGTACACGATTTTGAGAGGTTCCGCGCCAGGGTAGCTCAGTGGTAGAGCAGCGGACTCATAAGCCGTTGGTCGCCGGTTCAAATCCGGCCCCTGGCAAAAAATGCGCTCCTGATCTCGAAAAAGCCGCGATTTTTTGATTCGCGAAGAGCTGTTTGATATGATAAATATTGTGAATATCCACTTCATCGGCATCGGCGGAATCGGCATGAGTGCGCTCGCTCGGCTGTTTCTGACGCAAAAAAAAATAATTTCTGGATCTGACAGCACCGACTCTTCACTCATTCACGAGCTTATCAATGAGGGCATGACCGTGCAGATTGGTCATCATGCAAAAAATGTGCCACTGGCGACAGAAATGGTTGTCTATTCAAATGCTGTTCCAAATGATAATCCTGAAATACTCGAAGCCAAGCGACGGAATCTCCCTTTGTTATCATATTTTGAGGCATTGGGACAGTTCACGAAAAATGCGAAGACTCTGGCGATCTGCGGCACGCATGGAAAATCCACCACCACCGCGCTTCTTTCACTCGGCCTGATACGAGCGGGTTTCGATCCATCGGTCATTATCGGAACCAAACTCCGTGAATTTGGCGGTAAAAACATGCGAAACAGCTGTCACCCGAAGCCTGTCGAAGGGGACAACATTTTTGTGATAGAAGCGTGTGAATATCGGCGTGCATTTCTGAATCTTCATCCTTCCATAATCATCATCACGAATATGGAGGCGGAACATCTGGATTATTATCGCGATTTTGCCGATTATACCGAAGCGTTTCGTTCCTTTATAAAAAAATTACCGCCGAACGGCATTCTCGTATTTCCATATGATGATTTGGCCGTCCGAGCTCTTGCCGATGAATATACCGGAGAAAAATGGAGTTTCGGCTTAAATTCCTCAGCAGATGTCTACTTGTCTGGAAATGAAATTTTTTATAAAAATAAAGCGTTAGACACTCTGTCGCTGAAAATCCCAGGAGAGCATAATAGAAGAAATGCCTTGGCGGCGCTGACTGGGATTTTGGCGTTTGAGAAGAGCTGTGCAGGAAGAAAAGCTGTCATGGTGAGGCGCTCGAACCATGACAGCGGAAAAAAACCAATGTCTGTCACCCTTCGACAAGCTCAGGGTGACAAAAGTGTGCCTCAGGGTGACAACACCGTCCCTCAACGCGAGATTTCAAATGTCTTCTCAGTCTTACACGATTATCAAGGAGCATGGCGACGTTTTGAATATCGCGGAAAATTTCAGGGAGCAAAAGTATACGACGATTATGCGCATCACCCCACAGAAATTCGTGCCACACTTTCCGGAGCGCGCGAACTTTTTCTAAAAAATCATATCACGGTCGTTTTCCAACCCCACCAATTCAATCGAACAAAAAATTTATTCGATGATTTTGCGCATTCCTTCGACCTTGCCGACACGGTTATCATTCCAAATATCTACGAAGTCCGCGACCAAAAAAAAGACCGAGCGGAAGTCTCAGCTGAAAAACTCGTTTCAGCAATCAAAAAAAATCACCAAAACGTCGAATACACGAAAGATTTCGCGAAAACCATCGATTTTCTCAAAAAAAACATTCACAAAAACGACGTGCTGATTATTATGGGAGCGGGAGATGTGTATGAAATTACGGATGTCATCTGCACGCACGGAGCGAAGCGCAGTGCGTATGAAACAAACCATTCGCGAAGCGAATACCACTAACACAACAACAAGCGAAGGATCTCTGTATGAAAAAAGGTGAGATCCTTCGTTTCACTCAGGATGACAGTGGATTCAGGATAACCAGAAACCTTCCAAATTTTCAAAAACTATGTTAAAATAAACAGATGTCTCTCCTCTCATACATATCAGGATTTCTCAGCATCGCAGTCGCCATAACCATCGCAATCATCTGTCTCTTGCGCTATCGTGCAAATCTCAATCGTTCACTGAACATGGTGTTTCTCCGCATTGTGATACCAAAAGGTGAATCAAAAGAGGATCGCGAGCGGGACAGCGAAGCATTTTCAACAGGAAAAGATTTTAAAGAGATCGTCGGGATCATGACGCATTTTTTTGATTCTCTGCACAGCATTTTTATCACCGATTGGCGCAGGCATTTTTTTGGTCAAGAATTCCTTTCTTTTGAATATGTCGTGGAAAAAGAAATGGTGAATTTTTACTGTGTTGTTCCGCGCCATCTCGCGGAACGCATCGAAAAACAAATCACCGCCTTCTATCCCATGACGTATGTGGAACGCGTGCCGGATTACAATATTTTCAAAGCCTATTCGAAAGCCGCGGGATGCTATATTCGTCTCGTCCGTTCTCCCATGTATCCTATTAAAACCTACCAACATACCAACAGCGATCCACTCAACAGCATTTTAAACGGACTCTCAAAACTGACTCCTGATGAAGGAGCGGCCATTCAAATCATGGTTCGTCCGTACAAAGATGGATGGCAAAAAAAAGGCCGAAAAGCCGCCTCAAAAATTTTCACCACCAACAAAGAAGAACATTTTCTGGAAAAACTTAATCCTCTCAAAGGACTCGGAAGCCTGCTGGATATTGCGGTTCACGGTCCCAATGAAAAAAACATGG
>JACRIC010000065.1 GCA_016235915.1 Candidatus Peregrinibacteria bacterium | reverse complement strand
TAGGTTGGGTCGGTATAGACGATGGCTAAAGCTTGACTGTCAACCGGATTTTGTTCAACAACTGGTTGCACGGGCTCTTGCACCACTGTTGGCTGATGAGCGCAACCCGCGAAAACAATTCCAACGAGCAGTAACAACGAACCGAGAGTGACTACCTTTTTCATATATGCTTGAGGGTAAAAAAATAAAATTATTCAAGCCCATGCACCACCTTCAGCCACAGGTTCTTCAGCATTTCATAGGTGGCGTAAGCAAGGTCGGCAAGGGTATCTTTTAAACTGCGAATCAAGGCAACAATGCGATTGAGCTCAAAATAATCATCACGCTTCTCCGCTTTTTTTGCGCTTTTCATCAAATGATCGATCTGATGGCTCAAAACACCCTCAATTTGCTGTTTCATCACGCGCTCGGCAGGAAGCGCCGCCAAAAGTTGAGCTTTAATGGCCGCAGTCTGAACCTGCTTGGCCACTCCTTGCGTTTGACTCTGCACATGTCCAATACCTTTCTGTTCAGAGGCAGGTTCCTTCTGTTCCGAAACACGCTCCGATCCTCCCTCAACCATTCCATCAACAGCCGTGGCAATATCCGCATGAGTGAGCGCTACCCGCGAATTGGAAGGTTGCTCAGCAGACCGAGCTCCGTCCTTTCGAGGGTCTTCGAGCTTAAAAAGCGTTTCTGGATTGATGGGTTTCTGGTCCATTTTTTTCTAAAATATCAACGTATTCAAATTGACAATATCGGAATATATCAATTTTGTCAATAAGAAATTTGACAAATTAAAAAAATAACGCATCGCTACTACATTTCATAGGAAAATTTTCATAAAAAAACCCTACTATGTTAAAATAAAAAAAGATTGCTTCGTCGCTCGCAAACTCGCTCCTCGCAATGACACTTATATGCCCGAAACTCCTCTCGAAAAAACCTACGAAGCCGCTCTCTACGAAGACGCAATATACCAACGCTGGGAGACGTCCGACGCTTTTATCGCCAAAATTGATCCACAAAAAAAACCATTCGTCATCAGCATGCCGCCGCCAAATGCCACAGGGACTCTGCACCTCGGCCATGCCACCATGCTGGCGATCGAGGACATCATGACTCGATATAAAAGAATGCAGGGATTTTCCGCGCTCTGGCTTCCCGGAACCGATCACGCGGCCATCGCCACCCAAAACAAAGTAGAAAAAATCATTGCGGGCGAAGGACTTACCCGAAAACAACTCGGACGCGAAGCATTTTTACAACGGGTGCGAGAATATGTCGCTGAATCTCAAAATATCATTCGGAACCAAATCCGAAAAATGGGGAGTTCCTGCGACTGGACGCGAGAAAAGTATACCTTGGACGACGACCTCTCAAAAGCGGTCAACGAAGTATTCGTGAGAATGTATCAAGATGGACTCATTTATCGCGGCTACCGAATCGTAAACTGGTGTCCGCGATGCCAGTCCACTCTGGCGGACGACGAAGTGATACACGAGGAACGCACCGAAAAACTGTATTGGCTCAAATACGGCCCCTTTATTTTGGCAACCGCTCGACCGGAAACCAAGCTCGGCGATACCGCGGTCGCCGTGCATCCGAAAGACAAGCGTTACAAAAAACATATCGGTAAAAAATATATGATTCCCGGAGTACTCGGAGAATTCGAGGTCATCGTAGTGGCTGATACGGCTGTTCTGATGGATTTTGGCACCGGAATCATCAAAGTGACCCCCGCGCACGATTTTACCGATTTTGAAATCGGACAACGCCACGCGCTCCCTCTCAAAAAAATTATCAATGAAGAAGGTCGGATGATGGAAAATTGCGGAAAGTATGCAGGGCTTACCACTCGAGAATGTCGTGACGTCATCGTGAAAGATATGGAAAAAATGGGAATCATGGAAAAAATCGAGGACTACACGCATTCCGTGGGCATCTGCTATCGGTGCAGTCATGTCATTGAACCCCTACCGTCGGAACAATGGTTTGTGGATGTGAATAAGCCGTTTGCGGTTCATAGCAAAAGAAGCTCGCGCAATAAGATTGCTTCGTCGCTCCCCCAGTCGCTTGAAGCGACTGGAGTCGCTCCTCGCAATGACACGGCATCTCTCAAAGAACTTGCGCTCCGTGCCGTCAAAAATCGCCACATACACATCATCCCCGACCAATTTCGCAAAACCTATTTTCATTGGATGGAAAATCTCCGCGACTGGTGCATCAGCCGTCAAATCTGGTGGGGACATCGAATTCCGGTGTGGTATTGCGCAAGTCCTTCCAAAAATAATTGCAAAAAGCCAATCGTGAGCCGCGAAACGCCAAAAAAATGCCCGTCATGCAACTCTGAAAATCTCAAACAAGATCCGGACACCCTCGATACATGGTTTAGCTCCGCGCTCTGGACATTTTCCACGCTCGGGTGGCCAAAAGAAACCGCTGATTTCAAATATTTCCATCCTACCAGCGTCATGGAAACTGGCCACGACATCCTCTTTTTCTGGGTGGCGCGCATGATCCTCATGACCACGTATGCCATTGGCGATATTCCTTTTAAAACCGTATATCTGCATGGACTTGTCCGCGACAAAGAGGGGCGGAAAATGAGCAAATCACTTGGAAACGGAATCGATCCTTTGGATATGATTGCCAAATACGGAGCGGATGCGGTGAGACTCAGTATGATAGCGGGATCGACTCCGGGAAATGACATCCGCCTTTACGAAGAAAAAATCGCGGGTTATCGGAACTTTATGAATAAAATATGGAATGCCGGACGATTCACCCTGACCACTATCTCGACACAACCCATCGAAGATATCAATATTAAAAAATTATCGTTGGCGGATAAATGGATTCTCTCGCGCACCAACACGCTCATCCGCGAGACAACAAAAGATCTCGAAAAATATCGATTTTCCGATGCCTCGACGAAAATTTACGATTTCACATGGAATGAATTTTGCGACTGGTATCTGGAATGTTGCAAAGTTCTGCCATCGCCCGCCGTACTCAAGTATGTATTTGAAACCATTTTGAAACTCCTGCATCCTTTCATGCCGTTTGTGACCGAAGCGCTATGGGAAAAATTTCAGGGTGAAGGAAGTCCCGAAAAACTCCTCATGGTGCAATCATGGCCGCGTACAATGAAAAAATACGATTTTAAGGATGAGGAAAAACAAATGAATATGGTATTTGAGGTTATTCGCAGTCTTCGGGCAATGAAACTCTCAGCAAAAGTGGATCCCGCCAAAAAAATTCCCGCCGTGCTGTATGGTCAATCACATACGGAAATTTTACGAGAAAAACGCGACATTATCTGTCGGTTGGCCGGACTTTCCGAATTAACCATTGAAAAAAATGGAAAAAAAGTTCAGGAATCTCTCTCGAAATTTATTGAAACCGTGGAAATATATGTGCCACTCGCGGGGCTGGTTGATAAAGAACGTGAAATTTCACGCCTCGCACAAGAAGCGCAATCTCTCAAAAACTTCATTACCAGCCTCGAAAATCGATTATTGAACAAAAATTTTACTCAAAAAGCTCCGATTGAAGTAGTAGAAAAGGAAAAAGCAAAGCTTTCCAGCGAAAAAGAACGTCTGGCGAAGCTGGAAGAGCATATCACGTCATTGCGAGGGAACTGACAACACGCGCAACGGTACCTGCTCACAAGGAATCAACAGAAGTAAAAAAGCGGGCGGGGCTTTCCCTTGAGGACATTGCCGAGCACGCACGGAACGAAGTGGAGTGCGTCTTCTCTTTAAAAAAAGAAGAAAAGAGACACTCGCTACCGCTCGTGTCTGTCAGAATGAGCGAGTATTTGGACGGTCAATGCAGAGGCAGGACGAAAGGGAAACGCCCCACCCGCTTTTGTCCTTGTGAGCACTTACACGCAACGAGATTGCTTCACGGTTTCCTGTAAAACAAAGCAGTTCAAAATTGTTGCAGTACAAGGAAAGGGCGCAGTCGACCCTTCGACACGGCTCAGGGTAAACTGCGCAATGCACAATTTTCAACTGCCTTAAAAATTCTCATCTTCATCCTCTTCCTTCCCTGAAACCATTGACCTAAAAAAAGCCGAATACAGCATGCCGGTAATAATCCCCAAAAAAGCCGTGCCGAAAACAAGAAACGTCGGCGCGATATTCGACGACAGAGGAATAAACAAAAAATACAAATAGGTGCAAATTCCAGCGAT
>JACRIC010000062.1 GCA_016235915.1 Candidatus Peregrinibacteria bacterium | reverse complement strand
CATTGAAAAAGCCGTGGCGGCTATCGTGAAGGAATTGGAAAAAGTCAAAAAGGATATTTCTTCCAAAGAGGAAATTGCGCAAGTGGCCACGATTTCAGCACAAAATCCTGAAGTTGGACGGCTGATTTCCGAAGTGATGGATTTGGTGGGAAAAGATGGGGTGATCACCGTGGAAGAGTCTCAGACTTTCGGTCTTGATAAGGAAGTGGTGGAAGGCATGCAGTTTGATAATGGATACGTTTCTCCTTATATGGTGACGGATCCGGCGAGTATGCAGGCGGTGTATGAAAATGTGAGGATTCTCATTACCGATAAAAAAATTGCTTCGGTGCAAGAGATTCTTCCGCTTCTTGAAAAATTGGCGAAGAGTGGACAGAAAGATATCGTGATTATTGCCGAAGATGTTGAAGGAGAGGCGCTCGCGACGTTTGTGGTGAATAAACTTCGTGGCACGTTTAATGTTTTGGCTGTGAAAGCGCCGGCTTTCGGGGATCGTCGCAAGGAGATGTTAAGGGATATTGCTGTTTTGACAGGAGGAAAAGTGATTTCCGAGGAAGTTGGGTTGAAATTGGAAAATGCCACGTTAGACGATCTCGGTCAGGCGCGAAAAGTTATTTCCGATAAAGAAAAAACAACGATTATCGAAGGACATGGCGATCAGAAGGCGATCGCGGCTCGCGTGAAGGAAATTAAGGTTTTATTGGATAAAACCGATTCGGAATTTGATCGAGAGAAATTGCAAGAACGGTTGGCAAAGCTGTCAGGAGGAGTCGGCATTATTAAGGTAGGCGCCGCGACGGAAGTGGAGCTCAAAGAGAGAAAACATCGCATTGAGGATGCTTTGAGCGCCACAAAAGCGGCGGTGGAAGAGGGGATTGTGTCAGGAGGTGGAACGGCGTTGCTTCAGGCGGCGAGAATATTGGATTCCTTGAAACTGGAGAATGATGATGAACAAACTGGTGTGCATATTGTGAGGAAGGCTCTGGAGTCTCCCGTGTATCAGATTGCTTCGAATGCGGGTCAAGAGGGAGCGGTGGTGGTTGAAGCGGTGAAAAAACAGAAAGTTGGTGTCGGATATGATGCTGAAAAAGGCGAATATGTGAATATGATTGAGCGCGGAATTGTGGATCCGAAAAAAGTGACGCGTTCGGCTCTGCAAAATGCTGCATCGGTGTCTGCGATTTTTCTGACCATGGAGGCCGCGGTGACGGATATTCCCGAGGAAAAGTCATCTGCTCCTGGTATGGGAGGAGGCATGGGTGGAATGGGTGGCATGGGCGGAATGGGGGATATGTGATGGAAAGAACCTTTGAAAATCGTGCACTGCTTCGTTGGCTACGCCGTCTTGAAGGAGCTCCTGTCGAAAAGGGGCTCCTTTTTTTGAAAAATGTGTAGAAAATATCGAAGGTTTGTGGTAGAATAGCCAGATATTTGTAACCACCGGCCTTTCCATGGATATTCGTCAGCTTCTCGAACAAGTTGTTTTGCATCATTCTTCGGATCTGCATATTAAAGTAGGGTTGCCGCCGGTAGTTCGACTGGTGAATGGGGATTTGTATCCGGTGGAAGGCCTTCCGCCACTGGCAGTCGAACAGATTCTGGAGATAGGACGGCAGATTACGAGTTCGACGAAATTTTCCATTTTTGAGGAAAAAAACGAGGTTGATTTTTCGTATGGTTTGCAAAATCTCGGAAGGTTTCGCGTGAATTTTTATATGGAAAAAGATGGGCCGGCGATTGCGTTTCGCGTCATACCTGATCAAATTCCTTCGGCTGAAGCGCTCCTTCTTCCTCCTGTTGTTCATACGCTTTCTCTGAAGCCTCGCGGGCTGGTTCTTGTGACCGGACCGACCGGCAGTGGAAAATCAACGACCCTTGCTTCGATGATTGATTTTATTAATCACAATCGTCGTTGCCACATTCTCACGATTGAAGATCCGATTGAGTTTGTTTTTGAGCCAGTGAAAGCTTTTATCACTCAAAGAGAGATCGATTATCATACGAAATCTTTCGCCACTGCGATGCGCGCCGCTTTTCGTCAAGATCCGGATGTTATCATGGTGGGGGAAATGCGTGATTTGGAAACCATTGCGGCCGCTGTGACATTGGCCGAGTCGGGGCATCTCGTTCTTTCAACGCTCCATACGACTGATGCTCCACAGACTATCGACCGTATCATTGATGTGTTTCCTTCACATCAGCAACAGCAGATTCGGATGCAACTTTCCTTGTCTCTTCAGGGAGTGATTTCCCAGACCATTATTCCGCGTTCGGATGGAAAGGGGAGAGTGGTGGCGTTTGAAATTATGATTGCGAATGATGCCGTTCGAAACTGTGTTAAGGAATCGAATGTTAGTCAGATTTATTCCATGATGCAAATTGGTCGTGCCGGCGGTATGCAGACGCTCGATGACGCACTGAATATTCTTTATAAAAAAGGACTCATTACTCGTGAAGCCGCGCTTTCCAAGGCGCACGATGCGGAGTTTTTGAATAGGATTTTGAGTCAGTAAAAATTGAAAATTGCACAATTCTTTCTTTCTATGGTACTTTGTGAACGAGACTTCACATTTTTATTATGGCTGGAAAACGCATGGATGACATTAAGCCTTTTTCGCAAGAAGATGAGAATTTTCGTGTCACGCCGATTTCTGATGAAGATTCCGAGGATGATGTTTCTGAAGTTTCGGATGAATCTGCTGTTGTGAATGATAAGGTGAAAATTCATTTTTCGGCCTTGGTTCGACTCATTGCGAGTCGTAATTTTGATAAAGTTTTAGAGCGGAGGGCCAATGACGAAATTATTCTTCCGGCGGATCTTTTGGCGGATTTGGCTTCTGATCATGATGAGCCATCGACCAATTATATGCCTTTTATTTTTGTGGGGGGACTTTTGGCCGGCGCCGTGATTTCCTATTTCATTTTAAAATTTGTGTGAGTATGGCGCGACCGTTTCAAAAAATTATGCTAAAACTTTCTGGAGAGGCTTTGAATGGAGAAAGTGAGTTGGGAATTGATGCTTCAGCGCTTTTTCGTACGGTATCTGAAATAAAAAAAGCGCGACAAAAAGGGCTCTGTATGGCTATTACTGTTGGAGGAGGCAATATTTGGCGATATCGAGATGCTTTGGGGCTTCCCATTGAGCGGTGTGATTCGGATTATCTTGGCATGATGGCTACTCTTTTTAATGCGGTGTGTCTTCGGGCGGAATTTGAAAAACAAGGAGTTGTTTCGTATGCTTGTTCGCGTTTGTCCGTCCCGAAAGTTCTTGATGATTATGATCGCAGAGCAGTTCGGAAAAGATTTGAGGATGGTGAAGCGGTGATTCTTGCCGGAGGAACGGGAAATCCGTATTTTACGACCGATTCGTCTTCTGCGTTATCCGCTTTGGAACTTGGATGCGATATTCTTTTGAAAGCGACAAAAGTGCCGTATGTCTATGATCGCGATCCTGTCCGTTATCCTTCCGCCAAATCCTTTCGCGAGCTTTCGTATTCGGAGGTTTTAACTCAAAATTATCAGGTTATGGATGCGACGGCGATATCTCTTTGCCAAGATGCGAAGCTTCCCATTCGCGTGTTTGATTTTTTTGAAAATGGAAATTTAAAGGCATTGTGTGGTGGGAAAGATGTTGGTACTCTCATTTTTTAAATTTTTTTTTATGGATGTTGATTTTCATCTCAAACGGGCTGAAACCGATTTCCAAAAAACTCTTCAGCATTTGAAAGAGGAGTATGGTCGTTTGAATATCGGCCGCGCGAATGCTTCTTTGGTTGAAGAGTTGCATGTTGAAGCTTATGGTGGAGAACAGCCATTGAAAGCGGTTGCCAGCATCAGTCTTTCTGATCCACGCACGCTCCAAATTCAACCTTGGGATAAAAATCTTCTTTCCGCTATTTCCAAAGCTATTCAAACATCGGATCTTCGGCTGAATCCCACCGATGACGGGCGAGTTATTCGCATTGCTTTTCCTGCTTTAACCGAGGAAAGGCGGCATGAGTTGGTGAAAGTGGTGCACCGATTGGCTGAGGAGGCTCGGATTTCCGTCCGTCATGCACGGCAAGAAGCGCATAATGTTTTCAAGAAAATGCAACAGGAAAAAACGATTGGCGAAGATGTTTTTCACCTGAATATGAAACATCTTCAGGATACGGTGGATGATATGAATAGTAAAATTGATGAAATGGCGAAGGTGAAGGAGAAGGAGATTTTGACAATTTAGGAGGTTTGTCACCCTGAGCTTGTCGAAGAGTGACGTTTGAGGTTTTTTCACTGTCATGGTTCGACAGGCTCACTATGACAGCTTTGAGGCTCACCAGAACAGTTTTTTAATGTCAACAGCTATGGGTATCTTGCTCTCCATCCTCGCATTTCTCGTTATTTTTTCCTTGCTCGTGCTCGTGCATGAGTTTGGGCATTTTTGGGCGGCGAAACGGGAAGGTATCAAGGTTTTAGAATTTGGTCTCGGACTTCCGCCGCGCATTTGGGGTAAAAAATACGGCGAGACGCTGTATTCGTTCAACGCCATTCCTTTCGGAGGCTTTGTGAGGCTTTTTGGCGAGGATCCGCGTGATAAGGGAGCTTTGCAGAATCCTCGCAGTTTTTCCAAAAAAGGAATTTGGCCGAGAACGAAAGTTATTGTTGCCGGCGTTCTTATGAATTTTTTATTGGCTTTTATTCTTTTGGATATTGGATTCAGTTTTGGGATTGAGCCTTTGATTCTCAATGGAGAGGATGTTCTTGCTGGAGTTGGAAATGGCACGATTGAAACCGCTCCCGGGCTTCTGGTCAAGTCGGTTGTGCCGATGAGCTCTGCGGAAAAAGCGGGGATTGCCCCGGGTGATCGACTTTTGAATTTTGATTCCAAAAATGTCTCTACTGCCGAAGATGTTTTTCGGTTTTTGAAAAAATCGCAGAGCAAAGGGTTTCAGATTTTGAGAAATGGAGAGAGGCGAGAAATTGTTTTTCAGGATATTTCTTCGGATCCGGGTTTTGCGCTGTATGAGAGTTTTTCGCTTCCTCGGGCGAGAGTCTATTCGGTGTCTGCCGGTTCCGTTACCGCGCGAGCTGGTATTTTGCCGATGGATGTCATTCTTGCGGTGAATGGACGGCAGGTTTTTTCTGTTTCGGAAATTTCCGAAATGTCGGTGGACACAGAGTCAGTTCTTTTTACTGTTCTTCGTGGGGATGAAATTCGTGATATTGCTGTGCCGATGGGATTTTCCGAACGGGCGGTGATAACGGATGTTTTGCCGGGTTCTCCGGCGCAGAAGGCGGGTTTTCTTTCGGGTGATCGTATTGTGCGATGGGGAGGGCAGAGTGTGGCAACGTTTGAGGATATTCGTCAGCAGTCAGCGAATTTTCAGAATACCGAGATTGAAATTTTGATTGATCGATTTGGAAATGAAATGACGCTGATACTCGAATCGGGTGGTGATGGCAAAATTGGCGTGGTTTTGTCTTCTTTGATGAATCCGGTTTCTGATGGGTTGGTTTTTTTTCATGATGATCTTGTGACGTCTGTTTTGCAGATTCATACCGTTTCATATCCTTTGTTGAAAGCGCCGCAAGTGGCTTTTTCTGAACTTCGTCGGCTTTCGTATTTGACGGTTCAGATGTTTGGATCGATGGTGAAGAAACTCGTTGGCGAAGGAGCTATTCCGGAAGAGATCGCTGGACCAGTGGGGATTGCTCAGTTGACTTCTGTTTTTCTCAAAGAGGGATTTCTTTCGCTGATGCGTTTCACCGCCCTTCTGTCTCTGAGTCTCGGCGTGATGAATATTTTGCCGATTCCGGCTTTGGATGGCGGGCGGCTTCTTTTTCTCATTGTTGAAATTATCCGCGGAAAGAAAGCAAATGCCCGATGGGAGACTTTTATTCATGCTATAGGCTATTCGGCTTTGCTGTTGCTTATTGCGTTGGTGACGTACAATGACATTTTGCGATTGATACGGGGCGGCAGTTGAAAATTGCGCATTGCTCCGCTACAATCGAAATCCCGATAACACCACGATTTTTCACGTTTCTATGGACACTAAAGAACTCT
>JACRIC010000064.1 GCA_016235915.1 Candidatus Peregrinibacteria bacterium | reverse complement strand
GCACAATAGGTTCGCTCCAGCCACATTATACTATTGTGCTGGGAAAGGTTCACACCGCACAATAGTTCGGACCAACTTGATAATAAAGCGTCTTGGTGCCAAAGGGGTCTGTTGCCAAAAATAACTCCTTTGAGAAACGGAAATTTGCCAATACTGTCGAGCATGATTTTGATTTCTTCGTTCGTCCGCGTTGTCGGCATTTTCACAAAAATCGGTCGGATGATTTTCAGTTTTTCCAACGCGCACAGCAATTCTTCCAAATTTCGCGGTGTATAAAAATTCACGTCGCCAAAAAGATTCGGACAGCTGATATTGAGTTCATAATAAGAATGGCGACATTTCGATTTTTCAAAAATGGTAAAGGCGCTGACAATGTCTTGCACGCTTTCTTTTTGGTTCATGGGGGCATTTGTCCTGCCAAGACTGATTCCAATGGGAATTTCAAAAGGAACCTCTAAAAATTGTACACTGCTTCGTTGGCTACGCCGTTTCCTCGTCGCCGTACCAAAAAGTACGGCTCCGTCGGAAACGGCTTGCCGCCTCGCATTGTAACAATTTTTAGAGGTTCTAAAATGTACTGTATGCAATCTTTCGATTGTCTCAAGCGCTCCGAGATTTTTAAAACCCTTATTGACCCAGAGAGATTGTGACTTTGTCAGCCGTCCGAGCCTCGGAGGAGGGTTTCCTGCGTAAGGCATGTTGGTAATGGTTCCAACCGTAGACCAACCAAATCCGATCGCTGGTAAAATCTGTGTAAGTCGAGTCTCGTAATCAAATCCAGCCGCGAGGCCGATCGGGCTTGTAAATGGTATTCCCGCAATATTTTGCGAGAGAATCGGCGCTGGTTTTATGTAAAAAAGCTTCTTTGTCACGGTTCGTCCCGCAGAAATCGCCCCGAGAATTTCGCCACAATGTGTAAATGCTGTGTGAACACGTTCTGCGTCGATCAAAAATAGCGCTCTTTTGAAAAATTTCCGATAGAGGATGCCGAAAATGATGAGTTTTATCTTCATGGTCATGCAAAACGTATCACAATTTGAATATTTTTTCATAAATTCCGTAAAAAGATGTTATGATTTTATCAAATGAACATCGGCGTGCTTGCCATCCAAGGGTCGGTTTCCGAGCATCTTTCTGCGCTTAAACAATGTGGTGTTCAGGCATGCGAGGTACGCGACAGAAAATCTTTATCGGAAGTTTCAGGACTTATCATCCCAGGAGGTGAGAGTACGACCATTGGGAAACTTCTGAAGCTTTACGGCCTCGACGTGGCGATTATTGAAAGGGTTGCCGGCGGAATGCCAGTGTACGGAACCTGCGCCGGCGCCATTGTATTATCAAAAAAAACGACAGGGAAAAAACCGAATATTGTACAGCTCCTCGATATTGATACGGCTCGAAATGCTTACGGACGGCAAATTGAAAGTTTTTCTACACAGATTTCTGCGCCGACTCTTTCCCGAAAGCCAATTCCTGCGGTTTTTATACGAGCACCAAAAATTATTCGCGTAGGGAAAAATGTGGAAATTTTGGCGCGATTTCACAACGAACCGGTTTTTGTCCGAGAAAAAAATATCCTCGCGTCTACTTTTCATCCAGAATTGACGAATGATCTTTCGGTGCATCGGTATTTTATAGCCGCTTGTGCGAGGCGGTAAATTTCTGTAATCTACGCATGGTTTCCCCATTTTCTATGACAAATAATTCTCCAGAAAATCTCATTCGATCCATTCTCTCTCACATTGGAGAAGATCCTGACCGCGAAGGGCTGAAAGGCACGCCAGAACGGGTGATTAAGGCTTATGAAAAGCTTTTTTCTGGTTATCGGAAACGTCCGAAAGACATTCTGACCGTATTTGACGGCGAGCATTATGATGAAATGATCGTGGCTCGCGATATTGAATTTTACTCAATGTGCGAGCATCACATTCTGCCTTTTTTCGGGAAAGCGCATATCGGCTATATTCCCAATGGTAAAATTATTGGACTTTCGAAAATTCCGAGGTTGGTGGAAATTTTTGCGCGACGACTTCAAAATCAGGAACGATTAACTTCTCAAATCGCGGAGAGTCTTCATGAACTTTTGAATCCAAAAGGTGTCGGTGTTGTGCTCGAAGCGAAACATTTTTGCATGATGTGCCGCGGAGTTGAGAAGCAAAACAGTACGATTCTCACTTCGTCGCTCCTCGGGCTTTTCAAAAACACCATGAATACGCGATCGGAATTTTTAAAACTCATTGGTAAATAAGACGCAAAAACTCGGAGAGTGTTTGCGTTCCTATAATCTTTCCCATGGATTTTCTCCCGCAATCGATTACCGAGCTCATTTCTGAATTTTCGCATCTGCCCGGCATTGGACAAAAAACGGCGGAGCGCCTTACTTTTTTCTTGCTTCGACCACATCGGTCGCTGAATCAGGATCTTGCTCGCGCCCTTTTGGGATTGAAAGACAATCTCCATTTTTGTGAAATGTGCCATAATTTAAGCAGTGAAGCCATTTGTAAGATTTGCTCCGATGTGCACCGAGATAAAACAACGATCTGCGTGGTAGAAGAGGCTCTGGATGCCGTAGCACTTGAAAAAACTCACGAATATCATGGAGTGTATCATGTGCTTCATGGTGCGCTTTCTCCTTTGAACGGAATCGGACCGAATGATTTGACCATTGTAGCCCTGAAAGATCGTGTCGAAAAAGCAGACCCGAAAATTGAGGAGATTATTTTG
>JACRIC010000063.1 GCA_016235915.1 Candidatus Peregrinibacteria bacterium | reverse complement strand
TCTCAAAAATGGAAAAATCTTTACCGTAAAAACCTCGCAAGGCGAATACCCGTCAAAAACCATCATTTTCGCAACCGGAACCGAACACAAAAAACTCGCGATACCGAGTATAACCGCCTTTGAAAATCGCGGAGTTTCCTATTGCGCCACCTGCGACGGCCCGCTCTTCAAAGGAAAAACTGTGGCCGTGGTGGGATCCGGCGATTCGGCGGCCAAAGAAGCCTTGCTCCTCACGGAATACGCCGAAAAAGTTTTTCTCATCGTTCGAAAAGAAGACATTCATCCAGAACCGATCAATAAAATCCGCGTTGAAAAAAATAAAAAAATCGAAATCGTGAACCGATCCAATGTTATCTCGGCAAAAGGCGGAAAATTCCTTGAAGAAATTGTGCTTGACAGTGAAAGAACACTCACCGTACAGGGATTATTTATAGAAATCGGTCGCATCCCGCAAACAAATCTCGCGCGAAAGCTCGGTGTCGCACTCAATAACGGCGGCGAAATTATCATCGACCGCATCTCACATACCAACATCCCCGGATTTTTCGCGGCGGGCGACTGCACGGATACGGAGTGGAAACAAGCCATAACCGGTGTCGGCGAAGCGGCACACGCCGCAAATTCTGCCTACGAATACATGACACATGAACACGTCGAAGAAGCCTAAAGCATCTGGCGCATCCTCCTGGCCTATTGTATGATAAGCGCCATTTTTATCGTACTGTATGACTTTAGATCAAGGAAGTTCTCCCTCAGAACCATCGGACATTGAAGAACACCCCAACCTCAGAGCCATTCCCAGCATCCTTCTGATCGATAAACGCCCGGAGTTACCATCTGCTGAAAAAAAATACTTGGACAGCGTAACGAAGAGGGTTCTTCGACAAATACAAACCGCAGAAACAGTCCCTCTTGATCCTGCTGTCAATGAAATCTTCATTGCTCGGGAGATGGCTCAACTTCAAAAAAACATATCAAAAAGAAAAGCAGAGCTTGCGTCGCAATATCCCTCGCCTGGGCATAGAATGGCTTCTGTTTTTGACGGCGATCAGCAAATACAAAATACGGAACAACAACTCGCTGAATGGGAAACACAAAAAAATGCCTTTTTAAAAAACGGCATGACGGAGTATTTGAACGGAGAACATAGTCAAATGTTGAGAGAAACCATTCGTGAAATTATTTTCGCCATTCACAGAGAAAATTTTCAACAAGATATTCCTCCTTACCCCGAAGATGCGCTCAGAGCGTTTATCTACGAACTGGTATATGACGCATTTCTTTGGAGGGGAAAAACACGAAAAGACGGCAAAACGCCTATTTTTTTCTCTCATTTAAAAGACGCAGTTCTTGAACATATTCATCACGGTTTTGTGGCTCTGCCACGCATATTGAGCGCTTTAAAACATGATGATATTGAAGATTTGGCCATTCATCGAGAAAATGGTGATGAGCAGTCTTCTGTTTTGGATCCGAAACAAGCATGGCTCTTTTGTGACACATTGTATGTTCCCGACTTGAAAAAAAGAGCCTCCACAGAAATACTGGAAAAAGTGATCGAAAATACCAGAACCACCATCATGGCCGTTACCAACCCGCCCGACGACAACGGTTCCACAGAATCTCTTGACGATCATCACGAAAAAGACGAAGAAAAACTGAGACGATTTTACGAACATCTGGTACGTGGTCGCGGTCATTCCGTCGTATTAAAAATTTTGGAACAAGTGCAAAATGCCAGAACGATTCTTTTTTTGGGACAAGACCGAGCAAACGAAAAACTTAAATTGATTTTACGACATTACGCCGTTTTGGCAAAAATGCTAGAACTCGATAAAGCTCGAAATGACCTTGTCGGAACCGGTATTAATTTTTATCATCCAGAACTTAGACCATGGTATGCCACCATACAAAAACAACGAATGCATCGTCATCTTGGTTTAGATCGCGCCGATACAGAAAAAACGCTTCCAGAGGAATTGTTGAAAAAAGAGCGCTCAAAAAATCACAAGAAAAATTTAGGAGCCTCTGAAAAACTCGATATAAAAACTTTCGTGCGTACATTTCTTGATAATAGTGAAACTGAAAGTGAAAAAATACAAACGATACAGGAAACCGTGCGAAAAAAAATCCAGCAAGTTTTTGACCCGATTCATCCTCAAATAATGTCCATGGAAATTGTCCCTACTCCTCTGGAACATTTTGTAGACATCGGACGCTTGATCGAGGATCCTGGGTATGTGCCAATCATTGATGAAGAAGACCCGCTGTTCGAGATAGTCATTTTGGTAGAATCTCCCGAAAATATGAGAAAAGTGATAGGAAAAATATCAGAACATGTTCCCCATAAACGTGGACTCACAGAATATCCAGACATAGATATACCACAATATCCAAAAAAAGGTCAGTGTTTAGAGCTGTCAGACTCCAAGTTTGGAGGAAAGGTGCGTATGAGAATCAATACCGCCGAAAATGAAGCTTTGGCAAAACGCGGGGTGTATACCGATCATAATAGTGCTCTGCCAGAACCTCTCCGCGGTCAGCTACAACAAGCGCTCGATACAGCACATCTCTACGGACTGCCCGTTGTCCAAACCATTGAAGAAATTGTTTTGAAAAACAACATAAGAGTGATAACCGATTTGGAAGAACAACGGGAAATATGTTTACCAGACGGAGCATGCGTTTTAGATCTCGCAGTGGCGCTTCCGGGACCACTCGGCGATCATACTTTTTTACACGCTAAAAGCGCAAATGAAGGAAAGTTAGCCGTTATTGCCCCCCTGAACCATCAAGGCACGTACCGCATTGACACGACAGATGATATTCAATTTGACTTGGGACATCTGCCTTTTTGCGCGACAGGAAAATATCGTAAAGCGCTTCAAAAACACTTTAAGACCATACCGCCAGAGAGACGGCGGCAGGAAAGTCAGGTACGCGCCGAACAATATATTCAAAAATTAAACCATCTTTTTGGAATTCAAGATCCAAATAAAATCATCAGTTTGGTCCCAGATCAACCAGATCTCCTCGATCATATCGGCGAAGGGAAATATGATCCTTTAAGAGTTTTATCGCGTTCTATTCAGCGTCCTTGCTCTGCAATCACACAATTCACCGTAAAAGACGAACCAGGCGTATTACAAAAAATAACAACCGAAACTGGTCAAGACGTCAATATAACAAAAATCAATCAAACACCAACAAAAAGCGACGGTACAACAGATCTCTCGATGACATTTAATTTTCCTTCACAGTTGCCCGCCTATGAAATCTTAAAATTCTTTCTGCGTTTTACCTTTTGGCCAACAGTGCAAACGGTACAAGTTGACGGTGAAGCATCCAAACTTTTCAACTTTGCAACGTCTTAAATTTTGGCTCCGGGACTTGGATTCGAACCAAGATACACAGATTCAGAGTCTGTGGTCCTGCCATTAGACGATCCCGGAACAAACATCGCCATTCACCTCTCTTTTTCAAGAATCTCGCATACCTCCTCTACCATTTGAGGAATTTTTCCTTCATTACTATGCACAATATAATCACATTTTTCAGCTTCCCGCATCTCCTTATAATAACTCGCGCGGCGTTTCGACAATTCCACCTCATTCTCTTTGTGCCGCCGCAAAATCCTCCCCCGCAAAACATCCCATGACGGCGTGGTCAAAAAAATCGAAACCACGTTCTTTTTCGGCAAAACCTTTACAATCGAGTGCATCCCTTGCACATCCACCTCGCGAATCAACACATTCCCATCAGAAAGCGCATCAAAAATTGGTTTTTTCAGCGTGCCGTACAAATGATCGTCATGCACCACCGCCCATTCCAAAAAATCTCCATTTTTTATTCGCTTTTCAAACGTTTCCCGGGAAATAAAATAATACACTTCCCCCTGACGCTCACCCGGCCGAGGCTGTCTTGTCGTGCATGAAACCGGAAACATACCGTCAGGAAACCGCTCGCGAAGCGCAGAAATCACCACACCTTTTCCCGAACCCGAAGGACCAAGAATCAGAAATAGCTTGCCACTACATTTTTTAATATTTGACTTTCTATTCAAATTATTTTATAATAAAAAGATTTCACGAAATCCACCGCCGATCACGAGGCATGATACCAAAAAACGAGACAAATTGAAATGCGCAAAAGAATCTGCTATACTACAAAGATTTTACAGAAATGTTCCTTGAAAAATCGCTCCGCCGTTCCATGAAAAGCAGGGAGTGAAGAAGCCGCACTCAGACAGTGAAAAATATGCGTCCTCCTCCCTCCCTACTTTTCGAATCAGGCTTATCCGAGCCCGTTAAAAACCCCCTTAAGCCTCTTCGCAAGGTAGCCTCCGACCGAAAATTCGTCGGCAGGCGCAAAAAACAAAAACAAAAGGAAAAAAACTTTCGTTTTTAAAACCAAAACACATACCGATGGTGATAAACGGTTTATACAATTCACCAAAGAACGGTAGGGAGTTATCGGGACAGATCTTTGGGCCAAGCTGTCTCGTCCGCCGCTCTCTTTGACCCTGTTTACTCTCTGTCTCATTTTTATCGCGACAGATCAATGGGTAAATCATTCAAAAGAGCCGTATGCAGGGCGTTTATTCCACCTCTGTCCATCCTAATTTATGGTCGACATGTGAAATTCGAATAAACGCCCTGATTTAACGCACGAAGCGAAGCGGAGTGCGTCTTCTCTTTTAAAAAGGTAAATCGTCAATAGCCACTTCTTCTTCGCTTTTCGCAAGAGGTGCGTTTTCTGTTATTTGATCCAATCCTTTCGCCTCACGAGACAGAGAAACCTCACGCGGCTGACTCGAATATCCCTCTGTAGACGCCCCTTTCCGATCAAGCATAATAACGTTATCGGCAATAATCTCTGTCCGATAACGTTTGACACCATCTTCTCCCTGCCAATCATGCGTTTGAAGGCGCCCTTCGACATACACCTTGCCCCCTTTTTTCAAATATTGACCACAAATATCCGCCAGCTTCCCCCACGCCACAATATTATGAAACTCGACTTTATCCTGACGTTGGCCACTTTGATCCGTCCATGAAAAATTGGTCGCCACTCCAAATGATGCCACGGTCTTACCACCTTGAGTCTGACGAATTTCAGGATCGCGCGTAAGATTCCCAATAACTTGCGCTCGATTGAGAGACATTGCCATAGTGTAAAAATTAATAAATACTTGTCATTGCGCTGTCACTCAGGAGACAGTGCGCATCCACCTCCTTCATAACATAAAAACGAATTTTTATAAACAAAATTTTCTGCTATAATCACGGAAGAACATTGTCTCCTGAAAGAATCAGCTCAATCGGCTCACGATTCACCATCTGATAAAATCGCCAAGCGCTCAGAAGAAAAAGCGCCAAAAATATCACAAAAAGCGTCGAAAGCATCCATTTATGTAATTTTTTCATATCATGACAAAAGAAAAATTATACGTTTTCATTCTCGGAAGAAAACCGCTTCTTTCCATTGCAGAACTCCTCAGCCACTTGTCCTCATCAGATATTTTGGCCGTCAGACCCAGAACACTGCTTGTAAAAACCAAAAAATTGATCAAAAATCCACAAATGCTTCTCGACACTCTGGGCGGCACAGTGCGCATTGCACAGGTATTTGAGCGAATACGACGGCCGAATCCTGACAAACTCATGAATGAAACCGAAAAATGGACGGCAGTCATAAAAAAAATGTTTAAAGAGCGGTTTAAAAATCATGCCACAAAAATCCGTTTTGGGGTGAACATCTACAATTTCCCACATCCTCGTGAAATTCTTCTAAAAAAATTATTAAATGAGACAAAAAGAAATCTGACGGAACTTGGACTCAAAGTTCGTTTTGTCAACAATCAAAATAAAAACATACAAAGTGTCGTGACAAATAAGGAACGACTGCTTTCAAAAAACGGCACGGAAATCAACCTGATTCTCGATGAAAAATATCTGTATTTCGCCGAAACCATCGCCGTACAAAATATCGACCGCTACGCCGAACGCGACTACGGAAAACCGTGCAGAGACCCTCGAAGCGGCATGCTCCCGCCAAAACTGGCTCAAGTGATGATCAATTTTGCCCTGCTCGATAAAAACGGCCGAAAAAACAAAATACAAACCATATTTGATCCATTTTGCGGAACCGGCACCATCCTGATGGAAGGACTTCTCAAGGGTTTTCACATGGGCGGCTCCGATATTGACAAACTCGCGGCCCAATACAGCCGAAAAAACATCGAATGGCTCCGAAAAGGATATACAATAAGCGAAAAATTGAAAAGCAAAGTGCTTCTGCAAGATGCCACTCGCCTCACAGATAAAATTCTCAAAGAAATTTTGCAAGTGAAAAAAATGCCACACTTTGCGGTGGTGAGCGAGCCGTACCTGGGACCACCGTTTTTTCGCTTTCCTGAAAGAGAAAAACTCGAAATGCACATAAAATATCTTGATTCACTCTACGTGCGATTTTTTGAAAAACTCAGTAGCATTTTGCCAAAAGGAACCGTGGTCATTTTCGCGGTACCGGCGTTTCAGGACAAAACCCATCACGTTCGCATGACGAATACCATTGAAAAAATCAAAAAGCTTGGCTATAGTGTCAGCGACCTCATTCCGAGAAAGTTTGCGAAAACGCATGGCATAGAAATGCCAGACGCACCGTCTCTCATTTACGACCGAGAAGGACAGATCGTTGCGAGAGAGATCTATAAATTCGTGCAGATGACATAGCGCTGTTATTCCTCATTACGACAGCTTTCCACATATATATCGTCATGGCGAAAAACCCGCCTCTTTGACGGGAAAAACTTGCCCTTTAACATTCCGAGGTAGCTCAATGGCAGAGCAACTGGCTGTTAACCAGTAGGTTGCGGGTTCGAGTCCCGCCCTCGGAGCCAAATAGCACGCCAGCCTCTTTTGGTGTATCGCTGAAGTAAGTTTTATAACCAAAGTCCACATGAACTGGATTCTCTCCGCTCTCATGTTTCCCATCCCGCTCGTTCACTTATGGCTTCACGCACTGCTTCCGTGGTGGAAAAAATATCCTCGACTTTTTTATCTCTGCGGCTTTCCTTTATGGGCATTTTCATTTTTTATTTTTTGGACAATGAATGAAGATGCGGCAATATTTTTCGCGCCGCCTGAAATGGTGACATGGATCGGCTATACCCTGATAGTTTTGGGATTTTTTGCAATGGGAATAAGCCTTGTCACCATTGGCCCCAAGCGTTTTTTTGTCATGGCGGTCATAAAACCTGAATCAGTAAAAAACGAACGCTTCGTATCCGGCCCATTCCATTTTTTCCCGCATCCGGCCTATATCGGATATCTGGCAATAGCTTTTGGGAATTTTCTCTCAAGCGGAAAAAATTATGCGCTCGGCATTTTTCTCTTTGGAATGATACTCTTTCCAATCGTGATATGGCTTGAAGAAGAAGAACTCGCGAAACGCATCGGCGCATAAAATTTCCCACAAGATTCCGTAACATCGCGAAACATTTTTCGATAATTTCCGAAATATTTCATCCATCGGCAAATACCGCGCTCCGCTCCTCGTGCACTTTCAAGTTGATGGACACGCACGAAGCGGAGTGCGTCTTCCTTTTCAGAAAAAAAGGGGAAAGACACTCGCGGTGCTCGTGTCTGGGAGCCAAATAATGAGGATCGTGTTGTCTGCTTAAGGCAAAGGTCTGCGTGTGATGAAGGTGTTCAGCGGGTTTACGGCAAGTGGGAATGGAGCATTTATTTCCATATTCTTCATGCACGACTTTCTGGATCCTGACAGGAATATAACGTGAGGGAGCGGGCCGAATGTTTTCCGAAATCTCCTTTTTTTCTGCCACAATTTTTTCTTGCCGATGTTTCAACATTTCGCGCAAAAGTTGATTGATGTCAATTCCCTTCAAGTGCAAATTGTTCAGTTCTTCCATAACATCATCCGCCAAATGAAAGGTCTGCCCTGGAAGATTTTTATCTTTAAAAAATCGAGGCATGGCGAATAAAATCAAATCCTGCTTATAGGCACGCGCATTAAGATTGCTTCGGTCGCCTTAGGCTACCTTGCAATGACAGATCGAATCGCCCTTCACTCGCTCAGGGCTCCCTCCTCAATTTCTCTTCCTCTCATTCTCCGTCAAAAACTTCTTCCTCAGTCTCACATTTTTCGGCGTTATTTCCAGATATTCATCATCGCCCACCAACTCCAGTCCTCGTTCTAAAGTAATTTCAAAAGGCGTGATCAGCACAATAGCCTCATCTGAACCAGACGCGCGAACATTCGTGAGATTTTTCCCTTTCAAAGGATTCACCAGCATCTCCGAATCATTTTTCAAAACATTTCCAATCACCATTCCTTCATATACCATAATATTCGGCCGAATATAGAGCGTCCCGCGATTTTGCAAATTAAACAAAGCGTAAGAAAGCGCTTTTCCCGTTGCCATCGAAACCATGGAACCCACCATCCGCTTCTTGATCTCGCCGATATGAGGCTGAAACCCAAGAACTCGGGAACATAAAATCCCCTCCCCTCGAGTATCCGTCATAAATTCGCCACGATATCCCAGAAGACCTCGCGTAGGAATTTCAAAAATCATCCGAGTATGGCCATGCTCCGGCCGTATATCTTTCATAACACCCTTGCGTTGAGAGAGTTTTTCAATAATAACCCCCGAAGCTTCCGTGGGAACATCAAGAGTCACCTCCTCAAACGGCTCACACATCTTCCCATCCACTTCTTTCAAAATAACTTTCGGCTGTGAGACCTGAAGCTCATATCCTTCGCGCCGCATATTTTCCAAAAGAACCGCAATATGAAGCTCCCCTCTTCCGGAAACCATAAACTGGTCATTCGCGGAAAAATCGACTTTCAGCCCGACATTGACTTCCAGCTCACGTTCCAGCCGCGCGCGAATCTCACGACTCGTTACAAATTTTCCATCTTGACCAGCAAAAGGAGAATTATTCACCAAAAATATCAATGAAATAGTGGGCTCGCCGACATTGATGGCCGGAAGCGCCTTCTGACCCGGATCCTCGCAAATCGTATCGCCAATATCAATATCGGAAATTCCGGCAATCATCACAATATCTCCTGCAATCGCCTCGGGACATTCCCTCCGTTCAAAACCATAAAAACTCATAATGCTCGTAATCGTGGCCTTTCCTCGCGTCCCCGAAGGAGTATTGATAAACACGGTCTGCCCTTTTTTCATGACTCCTTCATGCATCCGACCAATCGCCATTCGACCGAGATAATTGTCATACGCTAAATTAAACGGTTGCATCCTCAAAGGAGCAGTCGTATCGGAAAGCGCCGGTGGCACGGCCTCGAGAATAATATCCAAAAGAGGCGTGAGATCCATGCTCGCATCGCCAAGTTTCCGAAACGCCACTCCCTGTTTGGCAATGGCATATAAAAGGATGAAATCCAGCTGATCATCCG